>NZ_JBSGDB010000430.1:0-7549 GCF_053602155.1 Streptomyces sp. NPDC004561 | reverse complement strand
GTCGGAGGGGGCGGCGGTCCCGGTGGTGCGTGTGCGGGTCGTGGTCATGGCCGGGTCGCCTCCACCGGGCTGGTGACGAATTTCAGCAGATCCTCGACGGGCTCCTCCGGGGCCTGCTCGGCAGCCTCCACGGCCGCGTCGATCTCGGTGGCCAGACGGTCCTCCAGGGTGGTGCGGGCCTTGTCGGTCAGCTCCTTCGTCTCCCGCAGCCGCCGGGCGAGTCCCTCGACCGGGTCGCGTTCCTTCCAGCGCTCGATCTCGGCCTTGTCGCGGTAACGGTCTGAGTCGTACATGGAATGGGCGCGGAAGCGGTACGTGCGCATCTCCAGGAAGTGCGGACCCGTTCCGGCCCGTATCCCTTCGGCCGCCCGCCGGGCGGCGTCCTCGACGGCGAAGACGTCCATGCCGTCGACGGCCCAGGAGACCATGCCGTACCCGGCGGCACGCAGCGCGAGGTCGGTCTGGGCCTGGTGACGTGCCAAGGCCGTGCCCATCGCGTACAGGTTGTTCTCACACACCAGCAGCAGGGGCAGCCGCCAGAGCGCGGCCAGGTTGGCGGTCTCATGGAACTCGCCCTCGGCGAAAGCGCCGTCGCCGAAGAAACAGCAGGTGACCCGGTTGCGGCCGGTCATGCGGTCGGCGAGGGCGAGGCCCGCCGCGAGCGGGAGTCCGCCTCCGACGATCGCGTTGCCGCCGTAGAAGCGGCGTTCGGCGTCGAAGAGGTGCATCGAGCCGCCGCGGCCGCGGCTGCAGCCGGTGACCTTGCCGAACATCTCGGCCATGATCGCCTCGGCCGGGACACCACGCGCGAGTGCGTGCCCGTGCTCGCGGTACGTCGACACGACCGCGTCGTCGCCCGTGAGTGCCTCGTTGACGCCGACTGCCACGGCTTCCTCGCCGATGTAGAGGTGCATGAAGCCCCGGATGCGTGCGGCGCTGTAGAGCTCCACGCAGCGCTCCTCGAACCGGCGGACGCGCAGCATCGACTCCAGCAGGGCCAGACGGTGCGCGGCCTGACGGTCCGGGTGGGCCGAGGACCGGGGCGCGTGCGGGGTACGGGTGGTGGTCATGCCGGCTGCTCCGTCCTCGCCGTGGACGAGGTGTCTTGGGTGGAGTCCTCCAAGGTGGAGATGTCGCCCTCGGGCAGGCCCAGTTCACGGGCCCGCAGCAGACGGCGCATGACCTTGCCGCTGCGGGTGTGCGGCAGGTGCTGGTCGAAGGCGATCTCCCGGGGCGCCACGGCCGGGCCGAGTCGCCGCCTGGCGAAGGCCAGCAGGTCCTGCCGCATCGTGGTGGTCGCGTCGAAGCCCGGCCGCAGCGTGACGAACGCCTTGACGATGTTCCCGGCCACGGGATCGGGACGGCCGATGACCCCGGACTCGGCGACCGCCGGATGCTCCATCAGGATGCTCTCGACCTCGAACGGACCGATGAGGTGTCCCGCCGATTTGATCACGTCGTCGGCACGCCCCACGAACCAGTACCAGCCGTCGGCGTCGCGTCGTACCAGGTCGCCGGTGAGGTACCAGCCGTCCGCGAAGGCCGCGGCGGAGCGCGGCTCGTCGTGCAGGTAGCCGCGGAACATGGACGGCCAGCAGGGCCGGAGCGCGAGCTCGCCCTCCACGCCGGGCTCCTCCAGCACGGTGATGTGCCCGCCGGCGATCTCGACCCGGCCGTCCTCACCGCGCCGCAACACCGCCGCCTCCACACCGGGTAGCGGGCGCCCCATCGAACCGGGGCGGATGTCGCAGGCGGCGAAGTTGGCGATCATGATGGCGCCGGTCTCGGTCTGCCACCAGTTGTCGTGCACCGGCAGCCCGAGCACGTCCCGCCCCCACACCACGGCCTCCGGGTTGAGGGGCTCGCCGACCGACGCGATGAACCGCAGCGCGCTCAGGTCGAAGGAGCGGGGCAGGTCGTACGGGCCGGTCCTCGGTGTCGTGCGCATCAGCATGCGCAGGGCCGTCGGTGCCGTGTACCAGACGCTCACCCGCTGCTCGGCGAGGATCCGGTACCAACGCCGGGCGTCGTACTCGCCCTCGTCCACCACGACCGTCACGCCGTGCATGAGCGGTGCGACGATCCCGTAGGACATGCCCGTCACCCATCCCGGGTCCGCGGTGCACCAGAACACGTCGTCCTCATGGAGGTCGAGGGCGTACAGCGCGGTCACGTAGTGGGCGACGGCCGCCTCGTGCACATGCACCGCGCCCTTGGGGATGCCCGTCGTGCCGCTCGTGAAGTGCAGCAGGGCCATGTCGTGCGGCGAGGTGGGCGGAATCGTGAACGTGTCGGCCGCCTCGGCCATGAGTGCGGTGAGGGAAGCGGTGCCGGGCAGGTCGTCGGCCCCGTCGCCGACGATCAGTACGTGACGCAGGGCGGCGAGGCTGTGCCGTCGCCCTGCGACCTTCTTCCGGTACAGGTCCGCCGTGGTGACCAGCACCTGGGCGTCGCTGAGCGTCACCCGCTGGAACACCGGGTCCGGTCCGAAGGCGGAGAACAGCGGGCACAGGACGCTGGTGTTCTTCAGCGTGCCGAGGACCACGGTGTACAACTCGGGGCAGCGCCCCAGCAGCGTCACCACCCGGTCACCGTGCCCGATGCCGAGGCCGCGGAGCACGTTGGCGAAACGCGACGTCGAGCGGGCCAGCTCTCCGAACGTCACCGAGGTGACGGAGTCGTCCCGCCCGACACAGCGCAACGCGACCGCAGTCGCACGATCCGATGCCGCGTGCCGGTCGACGGCCTCGTGCGCGATGTTCAGTCCCCGCCCCCCGGGCAGTCCCTGCAGCCTGCCGCGTGCCGCCTGCCACGAGAAGCTCGCGCACTCCTTGTCGTAGTCGCGAAGATTGGGGGCGGTGCGCAGCACGGGGTCCTTACGGATGGTCGCCCAGCGCATGCCAGTTCCTCCTTCCTTCGGGCCGGCTCCGTACCATCTGACCGAACCGCCCCGCCCGCACCGGTCCGAAGGCTCCCGTCCGTGGTCGGACGGCACCAGTCCCGCTGCCGCCACACCGGCGAACCACCGCCTCTGGCACGACCCGGGCGATGAACGCGGCGACCGTGGTGAGCAGCACGGTCAGTGGCAACCGGCGCGTGCAGAGTCCAGTCATCGTGTCCTCGGCCGGTGGGCGGAGAGGTGCTCGCGCGCTTCGGTGTAGGTGTCCGTGTCGATCTCCCCCGAGGCATAGCGCCGGTCGAGGATCTCCTCCGGGGTTTCCCGGGGCTCGCTGTCCGCCCAGCCGCGGCCGCGACCTGAAGTGCCGTCGGACGCGCTGTGGGTCAGGCGGATCACGGCCCACACGGCGAGGGCGATCAGTGCGATCCACAACAGGGGCATGAATGCCATCCAGGCCCAGCCGCCGTTCCAGTACATCAGGGCCCACCTCCGACTACGGGGTCTCGAACAGCGCCCTTTCGTTCATGGTGGGCTTCGGCCGGGCGGGGACACCAAGGGCCCTTCGGCCTCGCTCGTGGGCCACTCGGCACCCGACTTCCGGCGTCCGCCGCAGCGCCGTGCACCTGTCCCTGACAGTGCTCGCCGCCGGTGCCCGGCCCGCGGCGGATCGACCGCCACCGCCGCCCGCGCCGGCCAGATGGCTGCGGTCGCCGAGGCCGGCGATCTCGAGTGTGTCGACGAAGAACGAGTGTGTCGACGAAGAACACGCGATGCTCCCTTCCCGTGAAGATTTACCCCCGGGGGTATATGGCGAACGACGGCATCGATACCCCAGGGACGCGGGACAAGGAGGCTGACGACGTCGTCGTTCAGGGAGCGAGGGAGAAGTAGTTCTCCTCCTCCTGCGTGAAGTGCAGGCGCAGGACCGTGTTCAGGCCGTACAGACAGGAGCGCAGGTCGTCGAGTTGCTCCGGGAGCAGGCACCCGCTCGCGTGGGCAAGTTGCAGGTGGGTGGCGATGCGGCGGGAGAGACGTTCTATCTCGGTGTGGGCACGGCTCATGGTGGCGGTGGCCTCGGGTCCGCCGAGCGTCGGCGCGAGGGCCGGGTACAGCTCGTGCTCCTCGGCGTACTCGTGCGGGAGGAGCCGTTCGATGAGCAGCCGGTGGGTCTCCTCGACGGCTTCCAGGGCCTCGGGGCCAAGGGGGTCGGAGAGTCGGCCGGCGGTGTCGCGGACGGATTCGAGGACGTCCTGAAGGTCGTCGTGTTCGGCGGCGAAGCGGTGGATGAGAGCCTCTGCGGCGGGGGTGAGGACCGGTCGCGCGGCCTGGCCGACACGCAGTGCACGCAGTGCGTTGAGGATGACAGCGACGTCGATGCCCTCCTGGAGCAGCGCGCCGGCGGCGGGCGGGAGCAGGCCGACAGCGGCCGCGGCCATGGCCACCAGGGACATCAGCATGCCGCCGAGGGCGCTCTGGACGGCGATGCGCCGCGCTCGCTGGGCGATGGCGACGGCGTCGGCGAGGCGGTCGACGCGATCGGCGGTCAGGATGATGTCGGCGGCTTCGGAGGAGGCGGTGGAGCCGCGTGAGCCCATGGCGACGCCGATGTCGGCGGCGGCCAGTGCGGGCGCGTCGTTGACGCCGTCGCCCACCATCACCGTGACCGTGTGCTCGGCTTCGGCCCGTACGACGGCGACCTTGTCCGCCGGTGAGAGTTCGGCACGTACGCCGTCCAGACCGAGGACGGCGGCGACTTCGCGGGCGGGTGCGTTTCGGTCACCGGTGAGCATCAGCAGCCGTTCGATGCCCGCCGCCCGCAGGTGGCGCAGCGTGCGCGGTGCGTCGTGGCGCAGCGGGTCGCGCATCAGGATGGCGCCGGCCAGGTGTCCGTCGCGGCTCAGCCAGGCGACGGCCGCGCCGTCGAGGAGGGCGCGCTTGTCGACCGACCGGGCCCAGGCCGGCAGGTCGTCGTCAGCGGAGATACGACCGAGGGCGAGCCGGTGTCCATCGGCGACGCCCGTGGCGCCCCGGCCCGGTTCCTCGGCGACGTCGGAGGGGACCGAGAACTCCAGTTTGCGGTCCCGGGCGGCGTCGACGATGGCCTGGGCCAGTACGTGGGGCGAGTACTGGTCGAGGGAGGCCGCCAAGCGCAGGACTTCCGTGGGTTTGGCGTCGGGAGCGGCGATGACGTCGAGCACGCGGGGCCGTCCTCGGGTGAGGGTGCCGGTCTTGTCGAGCAGGAGGGTGCGGGCGCGGCCGAGGTTCTCCAAGGCGCCGCCATCGCGAATGACGACGCCGAGACGGGAAGCCCGGGAGAGACCGGAGACGATCGCGACCGGCGCCGCCAGCAGCAGCGGGCACGGAGTGGCGACCACCAGCACGGCGACCGCTCGTACGGCCGAGCCGCTGATCAGCCACGACAGTCCCGCCACCGCCAGGGACAGCGGCAGGAACCAGAACGCGTACCGGTCCGCCAGCCGCACGACGGGGGCGGACTCGGCGCCGGCCTGCCGGGCCAGTTGCACGATCCCGGCGTACGTGCTGCCCTGCTCGGTGGCCGTGGCCCGCATCTCGAAGGCGCTCCCGGCGTTGATCACGCCGCTGCGCACCGCCTCCCCGCCTGCCCGTTCGACCTGCAAGGGCTCACCGGTCAGCACCGACTCGTCGAGAACCGCCCCCGTACTCTCCACGCGGCCGTCGACGGGAACGACCTCGCCGGGGCCGACGACGAGCAGGTCCCCAGCGGCTACCTCCGCCAGCGGTATCTTGGCCACCCCGTCATGAGTGCGGCGGCGTGCGAAGCGCGGTGCGCGTTCCAGCAAGGCGTGCAGGTCATGCGAGGCACGCCGCCGGGCTGTGGCCTCCAGCGTGCGGCCGGTGGCCAGCATCAGTGCGATCAGGGCACCCGCCAGGTACTCGTGAACGGCCAAGGTGCCGCCGAGCGCGAGTACGGCGATGAGGTCCACACCTGTGTGGCCGTGCCACAACGCAACCAGCACCCATCCCACCGCGGGAACCAGGGCGGCAAGGGTGCCCAGGGGCCAGAAGAGGCCGGCCAGGTCGCCGGCGTCCATGAGCCAGGCGACGCCGCCGGCGAGCAAGGCCGCTGCGGTGACGGCCAGCAGGACGGGTTCGAGACGCGACGACACACCCGCCGCGATCGAGCGACGCAGTCCTGCCGTAAGGGAGGGGCGGTCAGTCATGGCATACCTGGGTTCCAGCCGGTGCGACGACTCTCGAATCGGTCCTTCCTCCGCCATGACATCGCGGAACTCCGAGAGCACGGCAGGGGACGTTCGTCCCTGATCCAGGGCCGACCGCCGTGCCCGTTCGGTCCTACTCGCCCCACTCGGCGAAAGGCGTGGGTCGGGTTCCTCTGCGGGAGCCCCGCACCACCAGACCCTTCAGAAACGACGAGGCCATCCCGTGGGCCGAGGCGTCCCACCCGCTGCCGGTCCGGGGGCCGACCCCGTCGGCCTACGCTGGGTGCCGTGGAACAGAAAAACGGTCTGCGGGCCGATCCCGACGCGCTTACTGTGCCGGTCGTCGAGGACGACCCAGGGCTCGCCGGGTCGCTGGTGCGCGGGCTGGACCGAGCCGGGTACCGAGCGACCAGCGTCGGCACCGGACGCGGTGCGCTCACCCATGCACCGGCTCCCGACGTGGTCCTCCTCGACCTCGGCCTGCCCGACCTGGACGGCCTCGAGGTCTGCCGCAAGCTCCACCACCAGTCCGACGTGGCCATCATCGTGGTGACCGCCCGCGGCGAGGAGGGCGACAGGGTCGCCGCCCTCGACGAAGGCGCCGACGACTACCTGGTCAAGCCCTTCGGGCTTGCTGAATTGCTGGCACGGATCAGGGCCGTACTGCGCCGTGTCCGCCCGTCCGAGCCCGAACTGCTGACCCACGGCCCGCTGGCCGTCGATCCCCGGACCCGCAAGGTAAGAGTCAGCGGGGAGGAGATAGCGCTGACGCCGAAGGAGTTCGACATCCTGCAGTGCCTGGCCGCCGATCCGGGCCGAGTCGTCACGCGTCAGGAGATCCTGGAGCGCGCCTGGGACGCGCACTGGTACGGCCCCACGAAGGTGCTGGATGTCCATATGGCCGCACTGCGACGCAAGCTGGGCGTGCCCGGACTGGTCGAAACGGTCTACGGGCGCGGCTTCCGCCTCGGCGAAGTCGGCTGATGCGTCGTGACCCGCCGCATCGCACTGAGCGTCCTCGCTCTGATCACAGCAGTCCTGGTGCTAGCGGTGGTGCCGCTCGGGCTGATCATGACGCAGCGCGAGCAGACCTCGTTCCGGGACGAATCAGCCTCGAGGACGAGGTCGATAGCCGCTGTGGCGGAGGAGTACCTGTCGGACCACAAGTCGGAGGCGGCGGCGCGCGCCCTTGTCGAGGAGGCTCACCGGAGAGGCGACTGCGCGACCGTCTACGACGGCGCGGGACGTATGTTGCTGTCGACCTCGTGCTCCACCGTGGCCGGGGACGATTCAGCAGGGCTGGTCTCCTCCGTACTCGCCCACCCCGAGACCCAGGTACGCCAGGATGACCAACCCCGATCACCAGATCGGGCACGCCTACCTGATGCGCGACGGGGAGCCGCTCGCCACCGAGGAGGACCTGGCCGCCGCCTTCCACCACGAGGTG
>NZ_JBSGDB010000429.1:0-7582 GCF_053602155.1 Streptomyces sp. NPDC004561 | reverse complement strand
GTCCACGACGGTTCCCCTGTTCGGGGCGCTCACCTCCACGCATGCCGGCCGCCTCGGGCAGCACGTCGGCCATCGGCGCCCGCCAGTGCCCGGCCAGCGCGCCGAGCCCCGGCAGCCTGACGCCCATCGAGCAGCGGTAGGAGGGGATCCGGTCGGTCACCCGCACCGCGCCCCACAGCCCGGAGAAGACCAGCAGCGAGCGGGACGCGCGCCGCTTGGCGGCCGTGTCGAGGGTGGCCAGGTCCAGGGCGTCGTACAGGACACCGGTGTAGATCTCCCCGGCGGGGCGGGCGCCGGCCGTCCGCAGCCCGGCGTTCTTCGCCACCTCGCCGCGCAGCCCCTCGCTGAGCCCGAGGACCTCGCGTGCCTTCTCCTCGTCCGCGCGGCACAGCTCGACCAGCTCGCCGAGCACGGCCTCCCGCGCACCCGTCAGCCCCGGCAGCGACAGCGACTCCAGCTTGAGCGGGGCGCCCTTGCCCGAGCCGGCTTTTCCTTCCGAGGGTGGCAGCAGGACAAGCAACACGTACTCCTTCTCTTGGGCTCTGCGTCAGGGTACGGGGTGCTGCCCACGCGCCCTCGCCCTACGCTCGACACATGCCCCGCCGCAGGATCCGTGTGACCGGCGCCCCCGAGGCCCCCCTCAAGGCGGCGCTCGCCGCGCTGCGCACCGAGCTGGGCGTCCCGGAGGACTTCCCGCCGGAGGTCCGGGAGGAGGCCGACCGCGCGGCGAAGGCCCCGACCCTGCCGTCGTACGACGCCACGGACATCCCCTTCTTCACCCTCGACCCACCCGCCACCACCGACCTCGACCAGGCGACTCACCTCTCCCGCCGGGGCGCCGGCTACCGGGTCCGGTACGCCATCGCCGACGTGGCCGCCTTCGTCGTACCCGGCGAGGGCCTGGACGCGGAGGCGCACCGGCGGGTGAACACCCTGTACTTCCCCGACGGGAAGGTCCCGCTGCACCCCACCGTGCTCAGCGAGGGCGCGGCCAGCCTGCTGCCCGACCGGACCCGCCCCGCCGTGCTGTGGACGATCGACCTGGACGCGGAGGGCCGGACCACCGCCGTCGACGTGCGCCGGGCCCTCGTCCGCAGCCGCGCCAGGCTCGACTACGCGGGCGTCCAGCGGGCCGTCGACGCCGGCACGGCCGAGGAGCCGGTCGCGCTGCTCAGGGAGATCGGCGAGGCCCGGGAGCGGCAGGAGGCCGAGCGCGGCGGCATCTCCCTCGACGTCCCGGAGCAGGAGATCACCCAGCAGGACCACACGTACCGGCTGTCCTTCCGCGCCCCGCTGCCCGCCGAGGGCTGGAACGCCCAGCTCTCCCTGCTCACCGGCATGGCCGCCGCCGACCTGATGCTCGCCCACGGCGCCGGCGTCCTGCGCACCCTGCCGGCCGCCCCGGACGGCGCCGTGTCCCGGCTGCGCCGCACCGCGACCGCCCTGCACATCGACTGGCCGCATCATGTGTCGTACGCGGCCCTCATCGGCTCCCTCGACCCGCACGACCCGCGCCACGCGGCCTTCCTCCAGGAGTGCACCACCCTGCTGCGCGGCGCCGGGTACACCGTCTTCCGCGACGGCGTCCTGCCCGCGATCACCACCCACGCGGCCGTCGCCGCCCCGTACACCCACTGCACCGCGCCGCTGCGCCGCCTCGCCGACCGCTACGCCTCCGAGCTCTGCCTCACCGCCGCCGCCGGGCAGGACCCGCCGGACTGGGTGCTCGCCGCCTTCGACGCGCTGCCCCGGCAGATGGCCGACGGCGCCCGCCGGGCCGGCACCGTCGAGCGGGAGTGCGTCGACATCGTGGAGGCGGCCCTGCTCAAGGACCGGATCGGGGACGTCTTCGACGGCTGCGTGGTGGACGTCGACGAGCACCGGCCGACCGCGGGAACCGTCCAGTTGCTGTCCCCGGCCGTCATCGGCCGCATCGAGGGCGCCCCGCTGCCGCTCGGCGAACGCCTGCGGGTACGGCTCGTCCGGGCCGACCCGGGCACGGCGAAGATCCTGTTCAGCCCGGCGTGAGAGCCGGATACGAGGGCGTGCCCCGCGCCCGGTCCCGCCGCGTGACGGGGCGACCAAACCACGGCATGGAAACGGGGCGCCACGGCGTTCCATCCTTGGCGGCAGCGGTACGACAAGGGGGCGTTCCATGGCGGAACAGGCACTGTGGACACGCGCCCGGCTGGGCCCGGGCGGACCCCCGCTCGACCTGCTGACGGCGAGCTTCCGCCGGCACACCTACGCCCCGCACGCCCACGACGAGTACACGATCGGCGTCTGCGTCGGCGGCTGCGAGGTCATCGACTACCGGGGCGGCCACATCCGCACCGGCCCCGGCACGATCGTCGTCCTCGACCCCGGCGAGACGCACACCGGCGGCCCCGGCAACCCCACCGACGGCTACGCCTACCGCGCCCTGTACGCCGAGCCGGCCCTCCTCGCCGACGGCACCGCCGGCGGCCTCCCGCACTTTCGCGAACCGCTCCTGGACGATCCGGAACTGGCCACGGCCCTGCGCCTCGCCCACACCGAACTCAGCGTCTGCCCCGACCCGCTGGAGGCCGAGTCCCGCATTCCCTGGCTGCTGACGACTCTTGCCCGGCGCCACTCCACGGCCCGGGCGGCCGGCGACCGCATCCCCGGCGCCGGCGCGATCGCCCTGACCGTCCGCGACCGCCTCGCCGGCGACCTCACGGCCCCGCCCTCCCTCGCCCTGCTGGCCGCCGACCTCGGCCTGTCCCGCTACCAGCTCCTGCGGGCCTTCCGTACGACGATGGGGATACCGCCGTACGCCTGGCTCGCCCAGTACCGGGTGAGCAGGGCGCGGGCGCTGCTGGCGGCCGGTCTGCGCCCGGCGGAGGTGGCCGGCCTCGTCGGCTTCGCCGACCAGGCGCACCTGACCCGCTGGTTCCGCAGGGTGCTCGGGGTGACCCCGGCTGCCTACCGCAACAGCGTTCAAGACACGCCGTGAGGACGCGGCCGAGACTCCCCGTATGACTGCACGCGGCTGGTTCCTGTTCTCCCTGATGGGAGTGGTCTGGGGCATCCCCTATCTGCTGATCAAGGTGGCGGTGGCCGAGGTGTCCCCGTCCGCGCTGGTGTTCACGCGCTGCGCGCTCGGCGCGATGCTGCTGCTCCCCTTCGCCCTCCGCCGGGGCGGCCTCGGCGGGACCGTGCGCACCCACTGGCGCCCCATGCTGGCCTTCGCGTGCCTGGAGATCATCGTCCCCTGGTTCACCCTCACCGACGCCGAACGGCACCTGTCCAGCTCGACGTCGGGCCTGCTGATCGCGGGGGTGCCGATCGTGGGCGTGATCGTGGCCCGCCTGCTGGGCGGCACGGAACACCTGGGAGCCCGCCGGCTGGCCGGTCTCTTCCTGGGCCTCGCCGGGGTGGCGGTCCTGGCGGTCCCGCACCTCACCGGCGGCGACGCGCGCTCCCTGGGCGAGGTCCTGCTGACGGTCCTGGGCTACGCCACCGCGCCCCTGATCGCCGCGCGCCGCCTGAAGGAGGTCCCGACCCTGCACCTGACGACGGCCTGCCTGACCCTGGCGGCCCTGGTCTACGCCCCCGCGGCGGCGCTGACCGGCCCGTCGTCCGTGCCCTCCGCCTCCGTGCTGGCCGCCCTGGCCGGCCTGGGCGCGATCTGCACGGCGCTGGCCTTCGTGGCCTTCCTGGAGCTGATCAAGGAGGCGGGCCCGACCCGGGCCACGGTGATCACGTACGTCAACCCGGCGGTGGCGGTGGCGGCCGGCGCCCTGTTCCTGAACGAGCCGCTGACCTTCCCCGTGCTGGCCGCGTTCGCCCTGATCCTGACGGGCTCGGTCCTGGCGACCGCCGCCGGTCCGCGGCGCCGCGGCCGACCGGTACCATGGTCGACACGGCAGACGAGCCGGGCGGGCGGCCGCGTGGAGTCCCCCTAGGGGGCTTCCCGAGGAACGTCCGGGCTCCACAGGGCAGGGTGGTGGCTAACGGCCACCCGGGGTGACCCGCGGGACAGTGCCACAGAAAGCAGACCGCCGGGGATCTCGGTCCTCGGTAAGGGTGAAACGGTGGTGTAAGAGACCACCAGTGCCCAGGGTGACCTGGGCAGCTAGGTAAACCCCACCCGGAGCAAGGTCAAGAGGAAACACCCCGGTGTTTCTGCGCGGACGTTCGAGGGCTGCCCGCCCGAGTCCGCGGGTAGACCGCACGAGACCGGTGGCAACACCGGTCCTAGATGGATGGCCGTCACCGAGGGCTTCGCAAGAAACCCCCGGAACAGAACCCGGCGTACAGCCCGACTCGTCTGCCCCTTCGGATCTGCTGCCTCACGCCGACGGTCGCAGTGGGCGTTCCGCGTTCCCGGACGCGTTGCAAGTGGGTCTCGAACACCTCGCGGGCCTCGGGGGTCAGGGTGCGCAGGGCCACCAGCGCCGTGATGGCCACGTCGCAGAGTTCGGACTGTACGTCGTCCCAGGTGTGGGTGACGCCCTTGCGGGGGTTCTGGCCCGTCGCTCCGATCACCGCTTCCGCGACCTCGCCGACCTCTTCCGACAGTTTGAGGATGCGCAGGAGCAGGCCCTCCTGGCCCGCGTGCACGCGGGTGGCCTCCAGACGGGACCAGAGTTCGTCCACGGCGGGCCAGAGGGCGGGGGCGGGGGCGGGATGCTGATCGGTCATGCAGGGCAGGGTGCCATGCGGGGGAGACAGCGGCGTCGTACCGCTGCGCCCGCAGCCGCCACGCGCTCGCGACTCCGCCCCGCAAACCCCGCTACTCGTCGAACTCCTCGAACAGCGTCTCCTGTTCGCCCGTTGTCTTCGCTCGTACCCGCTGCGAGCGCAGGCCCACGATCACGGCCGTTCCCGCTGCCGCCGCGCCCAGGGCGGCCGGGACCATCCAGCCGCGGTTGAAGACGTGGCTCAGGGCGTGGTCGACGGAGAGGCGGCCGGGGCCGGTGACGGCGAGGCCGATCGCGGCCAGGCCGAGGCTCGCCGCGTACTCGTAGCCGCCCTCCTGGGCGAAGAAGCCGTTGGGGGCGTGGACCGCCGCCGCGCCCGCCATCGCGCCGGCGGCCGCCGCGCCCGCCGCCGGGGTCGCCAGGCCCAGGGCGAGGAGCGTGCCGCCGCCCGCCTCCGCGAGTCCCGCGGCCGTGGCGCTCGCCTTGCCGGGGGCGTAGCCGACGGACTCCATGAACTGGCCGGTGCCCTCCAGACCGTGCCCGCCGAACCAGCCGAACAGCTTCTGCGCGCCGTGCGCGGCCAGCACCCCGCCCGTCCCCAGCCGGAGCAACAGCAGGCCCAGATCACGTCGGTCGTAACAGGTCACGGTGACTCCCAGGACAGACACACGCGGACAGGTCCCTCTCGCGTTTCCACCGTCGCAGCTCTCACACCACCGGTCGCGTTCTCGGTGGCGTTCGGGTGGCGGACCTGGGGGAGCGATGTGAGCCTGACGCCATGACGATTCAGCCAGCCAGACTCAGCGACCCGGCCGTCAGGGCCTTCGTCAACGCCGTCAACTCCCATGACCGTGAAGGCTTCCTGGCCCTGCTCGCACCGGGCGCGACCATGTCCGACGACGGCTCCGACCGGGACCTCGCCGAGTGGATCGACGAGGAGATCTTCTCCTGCCACGGCCATATGGACGTCGAGAACGAGTCCAACGGCGGCCGGGCCGTGATCGCCCGCTACCGCAACGACACCTGGGGCGAGATGCGCACCGCCTGGCGCTTCGTGATCGAGGACGACGGGAGGATCTCCCGCTTCGAGACCGGCCAGGCCTGAGACATGCTCCGTCGGCGTGTGGAGGGGCTGTGGCGGGAGCACGGCCTGACGTTCGGTCGGCTCGTCGAGGTCGATGCCGCGCAGCGCCTCCACGGTCTCCTTGCCCAGTGCGGACTTCAGGGCCTGACCACCCTGCGTCATCACCCGGTCGGTGCTCTGGGTGGAGGTTGCCGCTCCGCTTGGCGTCGAGCGTGAAGTTCGGGCCCCGCGAACCACCCGCCCCGGGCACCGACCGGCTTGAGTTCATAGATGCCGAACATCCCGTTCAGCGGAGGTTCTGGGCGCCCGCTGTGGGCGCCGTCACACGCCAGGGGGAACCTTGAGCGGTCCTTGGTAAGGGATGCGTAAGAGCTGAGAAACCCGGGTGGCTCATCAGATTCTCATAACGTGGCAAATTCACTCACTGTGACTACCCTCCGGTACGAGGTTCGTCGACGGGCTCGGTGTACCGTCCCCGGGTGCGCGAATGTTCCCGGCTCAGCCGGCGTGCCGTCCTCGGACTGACGGCCGCCGCCCTTCCCCTGTCAGCGGCCGCTCCGGCCGCCGCCGAGACCGTCGTCATCGGGGGCGAGCGGCTCGCCCGTGGCGGCGTCCAGATGAGCGGGGCCACCGGACTGCCCAAGAAGCTCACCGCCCGCTCCTGGCTCATCGCAGACTTCCAGAGCGGCGAGGTGCTCGCCTCGCTCAACGCGCACCAGCGCCTCGCGCCCGCGTCCACGCTGAAGATGCTGTTCGCGGACACCGTGCTGCAGAAGTTCGACCGCACCGAGCGGTACACCGTCAAGGACGCCGACGTCTCCGATATTCCGGCGGGGTCCAGCCTCGTCGGCATCAGGCCCGGCATCACGTACACCGTCGAGCAGCTGTGGCAGGGCGTGTTCCTGCGTTCCGGCAACGACGCCGTGCACGTCCTCGCGCACATGAACGGCGGCATCGCCAAGACGGTCGCCGAGATGCAGGCCAAGGCCGACGATCTGCAGGCCCTCGACACCCATGTGGTCAGCCCCGACGGCTTCGACCACCCGGGCCAGATGTCGTCCGCGTACGACCTCACGCTCTTCGCCCGGCACGGTCTGAAGGACGCCGACTTCCGCGGCTACTGCGGCACGCGGACCGCCGACTTCCCGGCGGGCGGCAAGAAGACCTTCCAGATCCAGAACACCGACCGTCTGCTGACCGGCGCCTGGGGCCTGAAGACGTACGACGGCCTGATCGGCGTCAAGAACGGCTACACCAGCCACGCCGGCAACACCTTCACCGGTGCCGCCACCCGCGACGGCCGCACCCTGCTGGTGACGGTCATGCACCCCTTGGAGGGCAGCAACGCGGTCTACGAGCAGACCGCCGCGCTGCTCGACTGGGGCTTCGAGCACGGGCGTTCGGCCCAGTCCGTGGGCAGGCTGGTCGAACCGGTCAGCGAGGGCGGCGCGGCCGCGAGCCCGGCGGCGGGCCAGAACGGGCAGGGGGCGGCCGGAGCCTCGGGCTCGTCCAAGGGGCCGTCCACGGGACGGCTGGTGGAGGGCGCGGCGGGCACGGCGGCGCTGCTGGCGGCGGCCGCGGCCATGGTGGTGAAGCGGCGGCGGCGCAGGGCTGCCGCGACGGCCGCCTACGAGGCGCCGGCGCGGGAGACGGTGGAGGCGGCCGATCCGGGGGGCCGGCACCGGCGCTGAGCCGTGCGGCGGCCGTTCCACCGACCGGTGCGTACCCCGCGGTCGCCACCAGCGGCATCATCTTCGCGCTGCTGGGCTTCGAGCAGGCCGACCAGCTCGCCGGTGAGAGCGCCAACCCCAAGCGGGACATCCCGCGGGCG
>NZ_JBSGDB010000428.1:0-7583 GCF_053602155.1 Streptomyces sp. NPDC004561 | reverse complement strand
TCATCGGCAACCCCAAGGTCATGCAGATCGCCGCCCAGCGCGGCCTGACCCACCCGATGCTGATGAAGTTCACCCTGAAGCTGCTGGCCAACCTCGTCCCGCGCGCTGACTCCTCACCTGCCTTCAGGGGGGCTTCCCGGCGGCGGAGGCGCCGGCTCGAAGGGCGGTCGGCCTCGGCGCGGGTGGGCTGCCGGGTGGGTTCCCCGGTCCCAGTGCCGGTGTCAGCCCCGTGTCGTCGCGATGCTCACCGCGTTCGCGAGCACGACCGCGCCGATCCCCGCCCACTCGGGACCGCCCAGGCCCTGGCCCAGGACCACCCAGCCGACCAGCGCGGCCAGGACCGGGTTGACGCTCATGAACAGGCCGAAGGTCTGCGCGGGGACGTGGCGGAGGGTCAGCAGGTCGGCGAGGTAGGGCACGGCGGAGGAGAGGGCCCCTGCGGCCACGGCGCACAGCAGGGCCCCGGCCGTCGGCGGATGGCGCAGGGCGACCACGATGCCGACGGGCAGGAAGGCCAGGGCGGACACCGTGGCGGCGGCCGCCGCGCCCTGGGCTCCGGCGATGCGCCGCCCGACCACCCTGTTGAGCAGGATGTACGCCGCCCAGCAGCACGCGGCCACCAGACCGAGGGCCATCCCGGCGTAGTCGGCGGAGGGGCGCGGGCGCATCAGGATTACGACCCCCGCCGCGGCCAGCACCGCGCACCCGGCGTCCAGCCGGCGCCGCGACGCGGCCAGCGCGATCGTCAGCGGACCGAGGAACTCCAGTGTCACGGCGAGGCCGAGGCCTATCCGGTCGACGGCGGTGTACAGGCTGAGGTTCATCGTGCCGAAGACGGCGGCGAGCAGCAGCACCGGCCACCACTGCCGCCAGGTGAAGCCGCGCAGCCGGGGCCGGCCCACGGCGAGCAGGACGAGCGCGGCCACGTACTGGCGGACCGCCACCACACCCAGGGGGCCGATGACCGGGAACGCCAGCGCCCCGACGGCGGCGCCGGTCTGGTTGGACAGCCCGCTGCCGACCATGGTGGCCACACCGCTCAGCCGCCCGGCGGTCGGCGGGGACCCGGGCGTGGCCGCGGGTATCGCCGCGGCCGGGTGTTCGATGGCTCGTCGCATACCCGGATGATGCGCCGCACGCGTACATGCGCAAAATGCATGCGAGCTTTCATCTATACGCTGGGCGTATGGATGACATCGACCTGCGGCAGTTGCGCTGTCTGGTGGCCATCGTCGACGAGGGCACGTTCACCGACGCGGCGATCGCCCTCGGCGTCTCGCAGGCCGCCGTCTCCCGCACCCTCGCCTCCCTCGAACGCGCCCTGGGGACGAGGCTGTTGCGACGGACCTCCCGGGAGGTGACGCCGACCGCGACCGGGCTGCGGGTGGCGGCACAGGCCCGGCGGGTGCTCGCGGACGTGGCCGGCCTGGTCCGGGAGGCCACCTCGGGGCACACACGGGTGCGGATCGGGTACGCCTGGTCGGCGGTCGGCCGGCACACCGTGGCCTTCCAGCGGCGCTGGACCGCCGTCCACCCGGGCACCGACCTGTATCTGGTGCGGGTCAACTCGCCCTCGGCGGGGCTCGCCGAGGGCGCCTGCGATCTCGCGGTCGTCCGGAAGCCCCTGGACGACCGGCGGTTCGGCACCGCCATCGTCGGGCTGGAGCGGCGGCTGTGCGCGCTCGCCGCCGACGACCCGCTCGCCAGGCGCCGCTCGGTGCGGCTCGCCGATCTCGCCGACCGGCTCCTGCTCGTGGACCGCCGTACCGGCACGGCCACCCCCGAACTGTGGCCGCCCGACGCCCGGCCGGCCACGGAGGAGACGCACGACGTCGACGACTGGCTCACCGTCATCGCTGCCGGGCGTGGCATCGGGGTGTCGGCCGAGTCCACCGCGAACCAGTATCCGAGGCCCGGCATCGTCTACCGGCCGGTGCGCGACGCCGAACCCGTCGCCGTGCGGCTCGCCTGGTGGCGCGAGGATCCGCACCCGGCCCTCCAGGCCGTGCGCGAACTGCTCACCGAGCTGTACCGCGCGGGCTGAGAGATCGCCCCGCATTCCGCGAACAAAATTGTTGACAATCTTGTTTGGCTAGATTTAGGTTTGACAGGCACTCACTCAGGGAGGGCACGATGCCGAAGGAAGCCCGTCCGACCACCGGAGAGCAGGCCAAACAGCATGCGCTCGCGCAGCTGCGGCAGGCGATCCTGCACGGCGAGATGGCGCCGGCCCAGCGGCTGGTGGAGAACGAACTCGCCGAGCAGTTCGGTGTGACGCGGGCCAGCATCCGTGCGGCGCTGATCGATCTGGAGGCGCAGGGGCTGGTCGAGCGGATCCGCAACCGCGGTTCGCGGGTGCGGGTGGTGACCGTGGAGGAAGCGGTCGCGATCACGGAGTGCCGCATGGTCCTGGAGGGGCTCTGTGCGGCGAAGGCCGCCGTCGCCGCCAGTGACGAGCAGCTGACCGGGCTGGCCGACCTCGGCGCGGCGATGGAGAAGGCCGTCGCCGACGGCGAGCCGGTGACCTACTCCGACCTCAACCACCAGCTCCACGACCGGATCCGGGAGATCTCCGGGCAGCAGACCGCGGTCGAGCTGCTGGAGCGGCTCAACGCCCAACTGGTGCGCCATCGATTCCAGTTGGCGCTGCGGCCCGGGCGTCCGCAGCAATCCCTGAACGAGCACCTGGCGATGGTCGAGGCGATCAGGGCCAGGGACCCGCAGGCGGCCGAAGCGGCCGTCCGCGCCCACCTCGCCAGCGTGATCGAGGCGCTCAGCGACTGACGCGCCGAGCGCGGGACGCGGGGCGGGCGCGCACCTGTCCATCGGGGCACGGGACCCGCCGGGTCCACACCCGGCGGTGAACCGAGCCCGAAAAGGGAGATTTCCGCAATGACCCACGCCAACGCGCCCGCCACCCCACCACGTTCGACCCTTGTCGTCACCGCGCACGCCGGGGACTTCGTGTGGCGCGCGGGCGGAGCCGTCGCCCTGGCCGCGTCCCGAGGTGAGAAGGTCACCATCGCCTGCCTGACCTTCGGCGAGCGCGGTGAGTCCGCCAAGGCGTGGCGCGCGGGGAAGACCCTGGAGGAGATCAAGGCGATACGCCGGGAGGAGGCGGAGCGGGCCGCCGCCGCGCTCGGCGCCGAGGTCCGCTTCTTCGACGCCGGCGACTACCCCCTCGTCGCCACCGCCGAGCTGACCGACCGTCTGGTCGCCCTCTACCGGGAGACGCAGCCCGACGTCGTCCTCACCCACCCGGTGGAGGACCCGTACAACGGCGACCACCCGGCGGCCCACCGCATGGCCCTGGAGGCCCGGGTCCTCGCGCAGGCCATCGGCTACCCCGGCCCCGGCGAGATCATCGGCGCCCCGCCCGTCTTCTACTTCGAGCCCCACCAGCCCGAGATGAGCGGTTTCCGGCCCGAGGTGCTCCTCGACATCACCGAGGTGTGGGAGACCAAGCGCAAGGCGATGGAGTGCCTCGCCGCCCAGCAGCACCTGTGGGACTACTACACCGACCTCGCCGTCCGCCGCGGCGTCCAGCTCAAGCGCAACGCCGGGCCCAACCTGGGCCTGCCGCACCGGACCATGGCCGAGGCCTACATGCGCCCCTACCCGCAGATCGCGAAGGAGCTGGCATGAGCGGCGTGATCGTCACCGACCCGCCGAAGGCGGACGCCAAGGACGTGGCAGCGCTGGCCGGTTACGGCGTGGCCACCGTCCACGAGGCGATGGGCCGCACCGGACTGCTCCCGGCGCGCCTGCGCCCGATCCAGCAGGGCGTGCGCGTCGCGGGCACCGCGGTCACCGTGCTGTCCTGGCCCGGCGACAACCTCGTGATCCACGCGGCCGTCGAGCAGTGCGGCGAGGGCGACTTCCTGGTCGTCACCACCACCTCGCCCTCCACCGACGGCATGTTCGGCGAGCTGTTCGCCACCGCGCTGAAGCGGCGGGGTGTGCGCGGCCTGGTCATCGACGCCGGCATCCGCGACACCCAGGAACTGCGCGATCTCGGCTTTCCCTCGTGGTCGGCGGCCGTCTCCGCGCAGGGCACGGTGAAGGCGACCGGCGGCTCGGTGAACGTCCCCGTCGCCGTCGGCGGGCAGCTGATCCACCCCGGTGACGTGATCCTCGCCGACGACGACGGGGTGGTCGTCGTACCCCGCGCGAAGGCCCGCGGGACCGCCGAGGCGTCCGAGGCCCGCGAGGTCAAGGAAGCCGCCTCCCGCGCCGCCTTCCTGGAGGGCCAACTGGGTCTGGACCGCTACGGGTTGCGGGAGCGGCTGGCTCGACTGGGCGTCAGGTACACCGCGTACGAGGACTACGTCCGGGACGGAGAGCGGGCATGACCGGGCCCGTGGAGGTGCGCTGCATGCTGATGCGCGGCGGCACCTCCAGGGGCGCCTACTTCCTCGCCGAGGACCTGCCCGCCGACCCGGCGGCCCGCGACGACCTGCTGCTGCGGATCATGGGCAGCCCCGACCCGCGGCAGATCGACGGGCTCGGCGGCGCCCACCCGCTCACCAGCAAGGTGGCGGTGGTCTCCGCGTCGGCGGACCCGGAGGCCGACGTCGACTACCTGTTCCTCCAGGTCGCCGTCGACCGGCCCGAGGTGGGCGACCGTCAGAACTGCGGGAACATCCTCGCCGGGGTCGGCCCGTTCGCGGTCGAGCGGGGGCTCGTGGCCCCCGGGGACGGGACGACCACCGTACGCATCCGCATGCTCAACACCGGCGAGCCGGCGATCGCCACCTTCCCCACCCCGGGCGGACGCGTCGACTACACCGGTGACGCCGAGATCTCCGGGGTCCCCGGGACCGCCGCGCCGGTCGTCATCGAGTTCCCGGCCGGCGACACCGCGCTGCTGCCCACCGGCAACGTCCGCGACACCGTCGCCGGCACGGAGGTGACCTGCGTGGACAACGGCATGCCGACCGTCCTCGTCCCGGCCGCCGCGCTCGGCGTCACCGGGTACGAGACGCCCAAGGACCTGGAGGAGGACCTGGCGCTCGCCGGCCGCCTCCGCGAGATCCGGCTGGCGGCGGGGAGGCTGATGGGCCTCGGTGACGTCGAGACCGCCACCGTCCCCAAGCTCACCCTGCTCGCCCCGCCCCGCGCGGGCGGCGCGGTCACCACCCGCACCTTCATCCCCGTCCGCTGCCACACCTCGATCGGTGTCCTCGGCGCCGCGAGCGTGGCCGCCGGGCTCCGGCTGCCCGGGGGAGTGGGGGAGGCGATCGCCCGACTGCCCGAGCACGGCGGCCGGGTGCGCGTCGAGCACCCCACGGGCTTCCTGGACATCGACACGGACATCGACCCCGGCACGCCGGCGGCACGCCGTACGGCCGTCGTCCGCACCGCCCGCAAGATCTTCGACGGCGCCGTCCTCCCACGCGCCGCCGCCCCCTCACCCGCACAACTCCCTGGAGGCAACGATGGCCCCGCCCCTCGGTGACATCGCCCATATCGGCCACGCCCAGCTGTTCACCCCGGACCTGGACGCCAGTGTCGCCTTCTTCACCGACTACCTGGGGCTCACCGTCAACGGGCAGCAAGGCGACACCGTCTACCTGCGCACCTTCGACGACTACGAGCACCACAGCCTGGTCCTCACCGCCCGCGGCACCCCTGGCCTCGGCCGGCTCGCCCTGCGCGCCTCCAGCGAGGAGGCGCTCCAGCGGCGGGTCAGGGCGGTGGAGGAGGCGGGCGGCACCGGCCACTGGGCGGAGGACGAACCCGGCCTCGGCAAGCTGTACGTCACCACCGACCCCGACGGGCACGAACACGCCCTGTACTGGGAGAGCGAGCACTACCGGGCCGCAACCCGCTCACCCGGCTCGTCCTCGCCCCGGACTGGCCGCTGATCACCTGGACCGAGGCCGAGCGCGCCAAGGGCCAGGCCTGGGGCCTGAGGACCATCGAGTCCTTCCACACCCACGGCACACCGCCCGTGGGCTGAGACATCCCGCATCACGCGTCAGGGGGCTGCACAGAGCCGTGTGCGGCCCCCTTCGCGCAGCCACGCCCGGACTCCCCCCCAGATTGTTGCTGAGATTGTTGACAAAAGTGTTGACTCTCTTCGGGCGGGTTTCTAGCGTCTAGCGCACCACGCACGAGAGGTAACAACGATGTCCCCCTCACCCTCCCCGTCCGCCCGCGGCGACAGACTGGCCCTGCTGGTCGTCGGCCTGTGCTGGCTCGCCGTCCTCTTCGACGGCCTCGACATGTTCGTCTACGGTTCGGTGCTGCCGCACATGCTGGAGACCAAGGCCCTCGGGATCACCCCGGGCGAGGCCGGCGACCTCGGCAGCTACGCCACCTTCGGCATGCTCGTTGGCGCCCTGACGGCGGGCACGATCGCCGACCGCATCGGCCGCAAGAAGCTGATGGTCGCCTGCGTCACGCTGTTCTCGCTGGCCTCCGGCCTGTGCGCGCTCTCCGGCTCCGTCGCCGTCTTCGGCCTCGGCCGGACCCTGGCCGGCGTCGGCCTCGGCGGCCTGCTGCCCACCGCGATCTCCATGGTCTGCGACGTCGCCCGCGGCGGCCGGGCGGCCCTGACCGTCGGCGCCCTGATGACCGCCCACCACGCGGGCGGCATCCTCTCCGCCTACGTCGCCAAGTGGCTGGTGGAGCCGGCCGGCTGGCGCTCGGCCTTCTGGGTCTGCGTCGTCCCGCTGCTCTTCGTCCCCCTCCTGGTCAAGGCCCTGCCCGAGTCGCTCGGCTTCCTCGTCGCCAAGGGCCGTACCGAGGAGGCCCGCGCCCTGGCCGCCCGGTACGGCACCGAACTGCCCGCCGAGGCCGCCCCGAAGGCCGCCGGCGACCACTGGGGCGCCCTGCTCGACCTGTTCCGCGGCGGCGAGTGGCCGCAGACCCTGCTGTACTGGCTGGCCTCCTTCGGCGGGCTGCTCCTCGTCTACGGCGTGGCCACCTGGCTGCCCACCCTGATGCGCGGCGAGGGCTACGACCTCGGCTCGGCCCTCACCTTCGTGGTGCTGTTCAACCTCGGCGGCATCGTCGGCATGCTGGTCGCGGGCCGCGCCTCGGATCGCTTCGGCGCCCCGCGCATCTCCGCGGTCTGGTTCGCGCTCACCGCGGCCGGTGTCTTCCTCCTCAGCGTCCACATGCCGCTGGGCCTGACCTTCCTGGTCGTCTTTCTCACCGGCGTTTTCCTCAACAGCGCCCAGACGATGATCTACGCCACCGTCTCCATCCGCTCCGCCCCGGACAACCGCGCCACCGCCGTCGGCTGGACCTCGGGCATGGGCCGCTTCGGCGCCGTCTTCGGCCCGTGGCTCGGCGGCCAGCTGCTCGCCGACGGCAACGGGGCTGGGGCTTCACCGCCTTCGCCCTCGCCGGCGTCTCGTCCATGGTCTTCATCGGCGTCGCAGCCGTCCGCTCCGGCCGCCGCCCGCAGCCCAGCGACTCCGGGCAGCGGCTGGTCACGACCGCCTGACCGGGCCCCTCGTGCGGCGCCGCCCCCGCTCCGGCGGGTGCGGCCCGAAGGTCCAGCGAGCCCACGGCGACCCGTGGCCGATGTGCTCGACGTCCTCTGACGCGGCCGGGTACCGGTCGCCCGGCGC
>NZ_JBSGDB010000427.1:4778-7587 GCF_053602155.1 Streptomyces sp. NPDC004561 | reverse complement strand
GAAGGAAACCGCGGCGGACGCCGCGAATGCCGGGCGACTGAAGCAGATCGCCCTCACGTACAAGACCTCGGCCGAACCCTCGGGCCAGAACCCGCAACTGGACACCTCGTGCGAGTACGCCTCGACCATCACCCAGTCAGCGAGGTGCGGCGCGCCGCCCGGGTGCCGCGGCGCGCGGCGACCGGAGAAGCGCGTGACCGCGAGGTCCATAGAGCCCCAGAAGAAGTGCACCGGGCTCACCTTGCCGATGAACCGGGACCGGAACTCGTCCATGACCCGCTGCGCGCTGGTCAGCTGCAGCCAGAACCGCTGGACGTGCTCCGGGTCGTACGAGGCGTGGACCGTGTCCTCGGGGAACGGGATGGCCGTCTCGACCTCCACCGGGTTGGGCCGTATCCGCACATCGATACCCAGCGCGTCGAGCGCATTCATGGTCTCGCGGTAGAAGACGGCCACAGGCTTCGGCTCCAGCGCAACCGAGCATTCGTCGCCGTCGCTGGTGCGGATATGCAGCCGGTGGTCGCAGAAGTCGAACTCCATCTCGAAGATGCGCTCACCGTACGGGATGGCCGTGGTGGTCAGTCCCCGCGTGGAGACGTACAGCGGCACCTGCCACCAGTGATTCACCATCGGGGCCAGGGCCAGCCGCACCTTGCCAACGATCTGCGCCCACATGTGCAGGGTGTCCTTGGTCTGCGACCACTCATCCACAGGGGCCGTCGGCCACTGTTCGACGGAGTGCGTCGCGGGCTGCGGCGTGCCAGGCATCGTGCGATCCTCCGTTTCACATCCCGGCGCCCGCGCAATCGCGGAACGCCGACGGTCGGGCCGGTGACGCAGACCACCCGCGCGACCGGTGGCGATGCCCGCCGCAGATTCTCGCTGCACCGTCGTCCCGGATCCGTGTCC
Organism: Streptomyces sp. NPDC004561; assembly: GCF_053602155.1. Classification (NCBI taxonomy): domain Bacteria; kingdom Bacillati; phylum Actinomycetota; class Actinomycetes; order Kitasatosporales; family Streptomycetaceae; genus Streptomyces; species Streptomyces sp. NPDC004561. Next base: position 6,678 of record NZ_JBSGDB010000427.1, on the reverse strand, counting down.
ACACGATCGAGGCACGCGCCTGTGCGGGGTCCCTACGGTGGCTCCTCAGTGGATCGCCCTGAGGCCCTGCCCGTCTCCCGACTCGCTTCATTCAATCGTAACCCGCACCCCGCCTGCCCCCGCGGGCTGCGAGCGGCCGGTGGACGGGGTGCGGCTGGTCGGCGCCACCGCCGCCCGTCAAGGGGCGGTCACGGTGCCCGCACGGCCCCGCTGCGCGCCGACCGCTCAGAGGTCGTTCTACTCCGATGCTTCATCCAAAGATCTTTTGTTTGGTCTGCGGTGTCGTGACGCGCCAGGAGATGGTGTCTCGCCGGTGGGCAGCGAGCTATGAGGTCGGTCATGCCAATGTGGATCACGGCTTCGCAGCGGGTGGGCAGGGCCTCGTAGGTGCGTGCGAGGCGGCGGTGCAGCGTGAGCCAGCCGTAGGTCCGTTCGACCGCCCACCGCTTCGGTATCGGGGCGAGGCCCCTGGTTTCCCGCATGTCGATGCCAAGGCCGGCCGCGTGCTGGACGAGGTGCTGGCGGTAGCCGCCGTCGACTCACACCTTGCGGATATTTCATGAAAGGCCAGAGCGGACGAAAGCTACCTGTAAAAGGAGAGGAATAGCTCCAGCCACGAATACATACCGGGTACCAGCTATCCGTGATGGCCTGCAGCCCGCCGACATCGAGCCACCGGTCGCCGATTGAGCGTTGCCGCCGTGTGCCCCCTACTGCGGGGGGTGGTTCGGTCCCGGTTGAGGCCTGCGCGCACCCCGTACGACTGCAGCGCGGGCCAAGGGCGGACGCTGACGAGCGACCCGGTAGACGGCGATGAGCGTTGTGAGTCTCGGGTTGAACCCCTCGGCCTCCTGCAGGGCCGCATCAGGCATCGGGTCGTCGACGACGTAGCCGAGTGCGGGGCACCCGGTGATGTGCCCGCGCAAGGCGTCCAGGTGGCCGAGGAGAGCAGCAAGGCGCGCCTGCTCGGGGTTCAGCGAGCGCAGCCACTCGAGGCGTTCCTCGGTGGTCTCGGGGCATGGGGGCAGGTCGCGGCGGATGCCGTCAGCCCGACTGGTCAGGATGTTCCACACGGGCATGCGGAGCGCCGCGATCAGGGAGTCGGGTGTGGCTTCCACGGTGAGCGTCATGTTCCTCACGGTGGCAGGGGCCACTGCCGTCGCGACGCACCCCGGACACCAGGTCAGTCGTCCGAGGTGCGCTGCGTGGTGCAGTCGGGTCAGCCGGCGCCCGTCACGACGTCAGGGTCAAGGCACGAACGAGCTGCGCGGGCGGCCGTGCACGGGGGGATCCAGTCTGAACTTCGGCAAGGCGTACATCCGGCCGTGGTGTCGGGAGGCCGGATGTCGGCGAGTGCGCCGACATCCCTTGCAAGCCCGGCCGGACGGTACCTGCGGTGTTACTCGGCGATGCTGCGGTAGACAACCAGGCCGGCGAACACCGCGGCACGCAACCCTCTCACCGCCGGCGACGCGTTCACGGCGAGCGATCCTCCCATGCCCGGGATATACGCGCGGCGCGTACGTACGGCTCAGTCGGCGCGTTTCGGCCGGTCGCCGGCACCGTGACCGAGTGGATCACCACCTCACGGGCGGGCCGTGAGCGCCGACCTCAGGTCGTCCCTGTCCATGGCCACCCATCGTGGAATCTCCGCGTTCCAGGTGGCGGCCATGTCGTCCAGCGTGCGGGCCACGGATCGGCGGATCCAGCGGCCGGCCACGCCGAGCACGACGGCCGCCAGCGGACGCAGGAGCCCTCGGCCGTGCACGGACACGGTGACCCGTATTTCCCATCCGTCGCCGTTGCCGTCGCCGTCACGGCGCGGGTGGGGCACGGCGCGCGCCTTCACCCGAGCCCACCGGTGGTCGACACGTGCCGTGGCCGGAGCGGAGCGGGGGCC
>NZ_JBSGDB010000427.1:0-4768 GCF_053602155.1 Streptomyces sp. NPDC004561 | reverse complement strand
AGTCGTCGAGTCGCACTCGCGCCCGCCCCTCCAACTGGGAGAACCGCGGCGGCACACCGTCGAGCAGCGACCGGCCGCCGACCTCGACGAGGCTGGGGTGGTCGAGGCTCTTCAGGACGGTGTGCAGTTCCGTGTTCCCGTCGCCCGAGGCGACGGCGAGGGCCAGCCGGACGGCGCGTCGGCGGTCCCACTCCTCGACCCGGATACTCACCGTTTCGCCGGCGCCCTCGCCTTTCGCGTCCTTGTGCCCGTCCCCGTGCTCGTCCTCCTCGTCAGAGAGCAGGTATTCGGCCCCCGGCCGCAGGTGCCGTCCACGGGCGAGACGAACGCCCGGGATCGGCTGTCCGTCCGGCAGTACCAGTCGCGGACCTTCCACCCGGCTCTCCTCCACCAGGGTGCGGACCACGGCGAGGGCGTCGACGAGCCGGGCGTAAGGGACCGGCCGGACGACGACCGTGTGGTTCATGGACACCATGGGGACAGCATGGTCGACCGGGAGCCGGGCATCCAGGTCCGGGAACGGCCGATATGCAAGTGCTCCCCGCAGGACGGTGATTCGGGCTTCGTGCGGTCCCGGCCGCTCCGCACCCCTGTTCCACCCGCACCCAGTTGGCTTCGTTTCACTCTAACCGACGGCGTTTGTTCACGGGTTCCGGCGGCAGCGGTGGGTGATCGTCGGCCCCCGGATGTTCACGGGAAATGACATCAGTCGTGTTCCGGCGCCGTCGGCTTCCCTGCTTGTCCTGTGCAGCGGATCGATCGTGATCATGGGCGCACAATGAGTGCTGCCGTCGGCTTCCGAGGTGGCAGCATGCCGTGTCATGGCCGACGACAGCACCAGCAGGTTTCAGGCAGGCCAGACGGGCCTCATCGTCAGGATCCCGGACGCGGAGCCAGCCGTCCGCGGATGGCGTGAACGGTTCGATCCCTCAGCCCACGCAGGGGTACCAGCGCATGTCACGGTGCTTTCCCGTTTCTCGACGACAGCCGAATAGATGTGCGTGTCTGCTCGGCCCTCACTGACGTGCTCGGCAGCCATCATGCCCTTGACCTGCGATTTGAGAGCTGTGGGCGGTTTCCCGGGGTGCTGTATCTCGCTCCTGAGCCAGACACGCAGTTGCGGCGGCTCACTGAGGTGATCGCTGACCGTTGGCCTGAAGCCCCTCCCTACCGGAGCCAGTTCACCGAGATCGTGCCCCACCTGACCGTCGCTGACGGTCAGGACGATGCAGTTCTGGACGAGATCGAGGCCGAGCTGCTCAGCAAACTCCCCTTCACGTCCCGAGTCTCATCAGTTGACCTCATGGCGCATGACGGCGCGAAGTGGCAACAGCGAGCGTCGTTCGCACTCCTCGAATGAACGGGCCGTGAGCTTGGCTGATCCACCCGCAACGGGCTGCGGACCAGTATGAAGACGTCAGTCAGCCGGCCTCGACCTGCTCTGCGCGGGCTCGGGTGCTGGCGAGGCAGTAGGAGTCGGTGCCCGTCTCGATGATGGTGCCGTCCCGCAAGGCCGCCCAGACACGGTCGCTGCTCATGCCGCTGCCGCACCCATGAACAACGGGCGCCGCAACTCGTGAACAAAGCCAGGCCGCTGCTACCGCCGTGGCCGCAGAAGGCGCCCGCTCCGATGCCAGCGCACGACCGGCTGTGCCTGCAGGGCATCCTGTACGTACTCCACAACGACATCAGCCGGTAACTCCTACCACCGGAGCCGGTGGTAGGCACCGGACAGACCTGCTGGCGCCGCCTGCACCGATGGCAGCAGGCCGGAGTCTTTGACCGGCTGCACCACATCCTGCTCGCCAGGCTGCAAGCGGCCGACGAACTCGACTGGTCCCGCGCGTGCGTGGACGGCTCCCACACCCGCCCAAAAAGCGGGCGAAGGCACCGGCCCTTCACAGGTCGACCCCTGGAAGACAGGCGGCAAGCACCACCTGATCTGCGACGAACGCGGCACCCGTTCAAGGTCATCACTACCGCCGCCAACATCAACGAGGTCACGCAGGCCCTGGCCTTGGTCGACGGCATACCGCCCGTGGCCGGCAAGCCCGGCCGTCCACATCGCCGGCCCGACGCCGTGCTCGGCGACAAGAGCTACCCCCAACCGCTGCAAGCTGCGCAGGCGACACACCCTGCCGGCGATCTCCCGCAAGGATGCCCCCAACATCAAGGACCTGGGCAACTCCGCTACGTCGTCGAGTAGACCTTCTCGCTTCTGCACCACTTCAAGCGCCTGGCCGTTCGCTGGGAGCGACGGCTCGACCAGCACGACGCCCTCGTATCCCTTGCCTGCAGCCTCATCTGCTGGAGACGCCTCACGAAGGTCCGGTTCTGATCGCCCACAAACTGCTATGCCTGGAAGGCCGCGATCTGGTCCGGTACCGAGAACTCTGACGCACAGTCCGGACACGTCGTGCGGCCGAACAGATGGGTCAGATGGTCTGCGGCCCCTGACTGCCCGGCGCTGACGGCCAGACCGTGCAGCCGAGACGCCAGCAGCGGCAACCCCGCGGGAGCCGCCCGGCGAACCCCGGTGAGTACGGGTCCCTCACGGCCGACAACCCGAATACGTGCGTTCGGGTCCCGACGGCGAGTGCCTCGGAGCTTGCAGGAAAGGTCGATCTCCAAGTCCTCTGCGCAGGAGGGGCACACCACGGGGTACTCAGAGCGGCGCAGGTTGCGCCTCCATATGGGCACCCCCTCGAAAGCCAGAAGGTGCTCCAGCCAGTACAGAAAGTCATCTTCATCACCCTCGAAGGGCCTTGTCATCACGATGTTCTGCGTCAGCTGGTGCAGCTCGTTGATCACAGCCGGGAAGCGCGCCTGGACGTAACCGGGCTTGTGGAACTGCTGCTCCTCGACGACGATGCGGCCGGCCAGCCCAAGCGCCTGCCAGCGACCGCCCGGCTTGCGACCAGCAGCGATGTCTGACAGAACGGGCAGGGCGGCAAAGCTAGCGGTGTACACCGACCCCTGGTGGTACAGGGAAGCCCACAGCTCCTCCCACGCCACATCAGCCAGCTCCAGATCACCAATCTCGTCAAAGAGCCGTGGTAGGTCCTCTGCGGATCCATAGGCGTGCCTCAGCCGGGACCAGTCCAGTGTCATGCCCGCGATCATCCCAGCCGCACCCGACGGCGTACCTCACCAGTTTCGCCACCAAGATGGTGTGACGAGCTCTGGCACTGGCTCGTCCGCCAGGGCTACGGGACCGCCGACCGGCCCGTCGCGGTGATCGCCTCGGGCGAGGGGTGGCCCGATGAGAGACCGAGCTGATCGGGGGATCTGCCATGCATCTGAGCCGAGTTGCGGTGAGTGGCCTGCGCACGAGCGCAGAAACTCCAATGAGTTGCACCCTGCCCGGCAGATTCAGTGTGCCGATCGGTGCGAACGGCGCCGGCAAGAACACGCTAGACGCGCTGTACCTCGCGCACCCTGGAAGCCGGTTCACTGTCTGCCGCGGTCCCCGACCAGAACCGCACGATCTTCTCCACGTCGACCGCCTAAGAGGTCATCTCATTTGGCGTCCGGGGCTCTTGAAACGAGGACGGCGAGTTGGCGCAGTCGCTGGTAGTACTGGCGGCCTGATGGGTCGCTGATCTGCGGAATCACTCGGTCCAGGGCTTCGATGCAGGTCTGCAGGATGCGTCTGCGCTTCGGATCGAGGGCACCGCCGTTGTTGATCCACGTGTAGGCGCAACCTGCGGTATCCGCATCAAGCAGCACCATGTCGATGTCTTCGAACTCGACACCTCGCAGGTTGGCCGGGAATCCGGCGTCGAGGTGTTCCTGCCAGAGATGGGCTGCCTTCTGCATCAGTTCGGATCTGATCATCTGGCCATACTCCTGCACACCGCAGCGTCTGCGGCGTGATTCAGGGGTTCATGCGGCGGTGGCAGATGAGAGCGCAGGCGATGCTCGTGAAAGCGAGGAAGTGCCCGGCCTTGCGCTCGTAGCGGCGGTGGAGTCGGCGGCAGCCGGCGAGCCAGGCCATGGTCGTTCGATGGTCCAACGGTGTCGACCGAGTCGCTGCGAGGTCTCGACGCCCTTGCGGGCGATGCGGTGCCAGATGCCGCGCTGTGACAGCCATTGCCGCAGGTGGCGATAGTCATAGCCCTTGTCTGCATGAAGCTTGCCGGGCTTGCGCCGACGAGGGCCTCGGCGGGACCGGACCGGAGGTATGCCCTTCACGAGCGGCATCAGAGCCTGGCTGTCGTGGACGTTGGCCCCGGAGATGCCGATCGCGGAATTCACGGCTGCCCAGGCGGCAGCCGTGCACCGCGCCATCGAACTACTGAAGGAGCGTGCTGGGTAAAGGCGCTGAGAAGGGCTGTGCGCTGGGGCTTCGCCGCGCTCGGGGTGAGAGTAGCCCCGGCTGCATGGCCGGCGGCGGAACTGGCCGGGCTCGGGCTCATGGCCGGGGCGACCGCACGGTTCCTGTCGGCCTACCGGCGGCACCGTCGCCAGGTTCTTCATCGTCACTCCGCGTTCCTGGCCGCGATCGCTGACAGCGTCCCGGCGTCCGTGCGCAAGCTGGTCAGCCACGAGGTCGCCCTCGCGACCAGCTTCTTGCGCTGGGCGACCCGCCGGGGCCCGCACGGCGTACGCGGCGGCGACCACCCTGTTCCATACGCGCCGGGGCAGACGGCGACGATGTTCGGCTGGCTCTTCGTCTGCTCACCCTTGGCCACCAGCCCACCGAGCTGTCCGGTGGGGCCGACCTGCTGCTTGAGCAGGACGACGGCACCCTGTGGCTGGTCGCACT
>NZ_JBSGDB010000426.1:0-7613 GCF_053602155.1 Streptomyces sp. NPDC004561 | reverse complement strand
GGCGCGCGGCTCGCCGGTGCCGCCGTCCTGGCCCTGCTCGCCGAGGCCCTGGGCAGACATCCGCTGACCTTGCTGGCCGAGGCCGGGTATCTGCCGGTGGTGCTGTGCGGCCGCAACCGGCGGCTGCTCGACCGGCTCAGCCGGGTGCCCGGGGCACTCGCCCTGGACTGGGTGGACGACATGCCCGGCCTGCTGGCCGCCGCCCACGCCCTGCTGGACAACGCCGCCGGCCAGACCGCCGTACAGGCACTAGCCGCCGGGCTCCCCGTGGTCGCCTACCGGCCGCTGCCCGGCCACGGCCACGACGGGGTACGCCAGATGGCCGCGCTCGGCCTCGTGGAGTTCGCCCCGGACGCGCCCGCCCTGCTGGCGGCGCTCGGCGGCATCACGGCATCCGGCACGACGGGCCCCGGCAGCGCCGCCCCCGGCCTCTTCAGGGGCGATCCGATGGCGTCCGTGGCGGAACTCGCCGGCCCGGTCACACCCTGACCGGGCCCGGGGCCCCACGCGGGCGCCCCGGGCAGCTCCGGTCCCGGGGAAAGGGTCCATGGTCGCGCAGTGGGCCGACGGTCAGGCCCGCCTCACGGCAGTCGGTGACGATGGCGGGCAGGGCGTCGAGGGTGGCGTGCCAGCAGTCGGGGGCGGAGCAGCGGTCGGAGTCGTGCAGGAGGATCGTGCCGCCGGCGCGCAGGTCGGCGGCGACGAGGGCGCGTACGGACTGCGGGGTGGCGTCCGCACGCCAGTCCTTGCCCCAGGCGGACCACAGCACCGGCCGCAGCCCGGCCCGGCGGGCGGCCAGCCAGCGGCCCGAGGTGAGGATGCCGTACGGCGGGCGGTACCACTGCGGCCGGTGACCGGTGATGTCGTGCACCGCGCGGGCGGCCCGGGCGACGCCCGCGGCCTCTCTGGCCACGGCGGGGCGCCAGGGCCGGTCGTGGGTCCAGCCGTGCACCGCGACCTCGTGTCCCCGCCGCGCGGTCTCCGCCACGAGCGCGCGATGGCGCACCGCGTGCTCCCCGAGGACGAAGAACGTGGCCCGTACGCCGAGCCGGTCCAGGGTGTCCAGGAAGCGGGGCGTCGCGGCCGGATCCGGGCCGTCGTCGAAGGTCAGGGCGACGTGCTGCCGGGGGCCGGTGCCGGCGAGCCGGGGGAAGAACGGCAGCCGCACACCGGGCAGCCAGGTGGCCGCCGGGCCGATGTGGGCTCCGGCGACGGCGAACGGCAGCAGGACGGCCGCGGTGCGCCAGGCGTGGGCGGAAGTGGCTGACATCGGTGACCTGCCTCAGTTCTCGTGGCGCATCGGTAGCTGTGCGCCCTTCCCCTTCTGCGGACGCTCCTCGGTGGGGGTGTCCCAGTCCCCGCCGAGGGACGAGACGTTCGCCAGTCCGATGCTCCCCGCCCCGATCAGCGCGACGCCGGCCAGTTCCGGGATGATCCGCAGCCCGAGCTGGATGGACTCGGCGAACAGCGCCCACCCGAGGGCGATGCTGGTGAGCGCGTCGCCCAGGGTGAGCGCGGGCTGGGACGCGGCCAGCGACCCGGCGCGGAACGCGCTCTGCAGCAGCAGGAAGGCCACGAGCCCGGCGACGGCCGTGGCGTACGGCGCCCAGTGCGTGAACATGGCGACCGGTCCCTGCGCGAGCCGGCCGACGGCCTCCTTGAGGAAGGAGGCGGTGGTGGCGAAGGACACCGCGGAGGCGAAGCCGAGGAGCGCGGCCCGGGAGGCGCCCCGTGCCGGGCGGGCGGCGAGGACGAGCAGCACCACCGCGCCGAACGCCGCGCCACCGGCCATGAGCCAGGCACCGACCGGCGCGTCGTTGCGGCCCGGCTGCGGCGAGGCGGCGACGAGGAAGAGGGCCAGTCCCACGGCGAGGGCGCCGAACGCCAGCCAGGTACGGCGGTCGGGGCGGCGCCGGAAGACCAGGCTGCCGACCACCAGGGTGAACAGCAGTTCCGCGGCGAGCAGGGGCTGGACGAGGGAGAGGCTGCCCACGGCCAGCGCCCAGCCCTGGAGCACCGCGGACAGCATGAGCAGGCCCACGCCCGCCAGCCAGTCCGGGCGCCGCAGCAGCTGTCCGAACCGGGGTGCGGCCCGCTTCCCGTCACCGCCGGGCCGGTCCGGCTCGACGATGGCGGCGGCCCTGCGCTGCAGCACCGAGGCGGACGCGTTCGACAGCGCCGCGAACAGCGCCAGCGCGACCGTCAGGGCGATCACGGCCGCTCACCCGAAATGGGCGGCGAGCCGCCGGTAGAGGCCGGGCGTGGCGCCGCGCACCCGGGCGGGAAGCCGTAGCCAGCCGGGGACGTAGACCTCGTCCTTGCCGCGCCGGACGGCGGTGACGACGGCGGCCGCCACCCGCTCGGGCGGCACGGGCCTCGGCCAGGACCGCCGGTAGGGCACGCCCCGCCGGTCGAAGAAGGGGGTGTCGACCACACCGGGGATCACATGGGTGACGCCCACGCCGGTGCCCCGCAGTTCGTAGCGCAGCGCGTCGGCGAACGCGGCGACGGCGGCCTTGGTGGCGGAGTACACGGCTTCGCCGCGCACGCCCACGCTGCCCGCGACGGAGCCGAGCAGCACGATGCGCCCGGACCCGGCCGCGACCATGTGGGGCAGCAGGCCGCGCACCAGGTGCACGGTGGCCAGCAGGTCGACGCCGACGAGTTCGTCGATGCGGGCGCGGGGCATTGCGGTGAAGTCCCCGGACCAGCCGACGCCGGCGGCCGCCACGAGCAGGTCCACCCGGCCGAGGTGGTCGAGGACGGCCTCGGTCAGCCGGACGTCGGCGCCGGGCCGGGTCAGGTCCGCGGCCACGGCGACGGCCACGGCCGACATCTCGGCGGCCACATGCTCCAGACGGGTGATGTCGCGGCCGTTCAGCACCATGCGCCAGCCGCCGTCGGCGGCAAGACGGCGGGCCACGGCCGCGCCGATGCCGGAGGAGGCGCCCGTCACCAGGGCCGTGCCGCCGGGCGTGGCCCGCTCGTCGGGGGGCCTGGCCCGGAGGCCCGCGTCCGGGAGGGAACTCGCCACCGGCCGTGCGCGGTTCGACGGTCCTGCGGGGGGCGGGGCATGGGACATGGTGGCGACCTCACTGCGACGGTGTGCTCGGGCTCGAGAACTCCGGGTCCGAACCCTCGCGGTGTATCCAGGGCGCCACAGGCTGAAACAACGCGCACGCGGAGCCGCCGTCCGGGCCAACGCGCCCGGACGGCCCGTGGGCCCCGAATCGCCCCGTGGGACTCCCAGGGCGACCATGGAGAAACCGCGTCCCGGGGCGACCGGCGGGAGGAGCGCATGCGGCACACCGACGTACTGCTCGCCGGGGCGGGCCCCGTGGGGCTGACCGCGGCCCTGGAACTGCGCAGGCGCGGCGTCGACTGCCGGCTGGTCGACCGGCTGCCGGAGCGGTTGCCGTACGCCAAGGCCGTCGGCATCCAGCCGAGGACGTTCGAGCTCTGGGACCGGACGGGCGTGGCCCGCGCGGCGCTGGACGCGGCGGTGCCCCTGCGCGGCCAGCTGGTCCACGTCAACGGCGCCGAGCGGGCGCGCATCGATCTGACGCTGCCCGCGGAGGTGCCGTACGGCTTCGCGTGCCTGCCGCAGTACGAGACCGAGCGGATCCTCGAGGAGCGCCTGGCCTGCTTCGGCGGGCGCATCGAACGCGGTACGGAACTGATCTCCTTCACCCAGGACGCCGACGGGGTCACCAGCAGGCTGCGTACGGGCTCCGGACAGGACCTGGAGGTCCGCTCCCGCTTCCTGGCCGGGTGCGACGGCGCGCACAGCGTGGTGCGCAAGGCGCTGGGGCTGTCCTTCGAGGGCGGGGCGCTGCCCGAGGAGTACATGCGGCGGACGTCGAGGTCGACTGGGACGTGGCCCCGGGATACGCCGTTCGGTCCATGCACGTCACGGGCGACGGCACGGGCGACGACCTGCTGGTGTGCATCCCGCTGCCGGGCAGGAGCCGCTACCGCCTGTCCATGCGCGTGCCGCCCGAGCTGTCGCCGGGGGAAGGGCCGGGCACCGGTGACCCGGTGGCCCATGGCCTGGAGTCCGGCCGCGCCCCTCGCCTGGAGCATGTCCAGGCGGTGCTCGACCGGCTGGCGCCCCGGCCGGCCACGGTGTCGGCGCCGCGCTGGCCCTCGGTGTTCCGCATCAGCCACCGCCTGGTGGACCGCTACGGCGAGGGCCGGGTCTTCGTCGCCGGCGACGCCGCGCACATCCACCCGCCGACCGGCGCGCAGGGCATGAACACCGGCATTCAGGACGCCTGCAACCTCGCCTGGAAGCTGGCGCTCGCGGTGGCGGGGCGGGCGCAGCCAAAAGCTGCTGGAGAGCTACGACGCGGAGCGCCGCCCGGTCGGCGAGGAGGTGGTGGGCCGCACCCTGCGGCACGCGTCTCAGGGGGTGCGGTCCGACTCCGACGATCCCGGGACCCTTCTGCTGCGCGAGGCGCAGTTGCTGATCGCCTATCCGGACAGCCCGATCGTCGAGACCGGCGGGGCCGGTCGGAGCCCGGCGGCGGGCGACCGCGCACCCGACTGCGGCGGCCTGCGCGACGCGATCGCGGCGTTCCCGTTCCGCCTGTACGACGTGCTGCGCGAACGCGACCACGTCCTGTTCCTCCACGCGGACTCCCCCGACGGCACGCGGGGCTTCGCCGAACTGGCCGAAGCGGCACGGCGTGCGGCACACGGCAGGCTCGCCGCCTACTGCGTGCTGCCGGACGGGGTGGGACCCGGGCCCGCCGCCCCTGCCGGTGCTCAGGGACACGCGTGGCGAGTTCCGGGCCCGGTACGCGAGCGAGGGCGGCACCGTGTTCCTCGTGCGCCCGGACGGGTACCTCGGCGCGCGGGTCGCCGCGGCCGGGCCCGCGTCCCTGTCCGCGGCCCTGGCCCGCGTGTTCGCCGTCTGACGGCTCAGTCCAGGCCGGGCACGGGGGCGCCCGAGGGCATGCCGGCGCCGACGTAGCCGTCGTAGAACTCCTTCCAGGGCGCGTGGGCCCCCGCGTGCGGGCCCTCGAAGTGCTCCCCGCGCGCCCAGGCTTCGAGGGCGGCCAGGCACACCTCCCAGCCGGCGCTGTTGCGGGCGGCGGTGTTCGCCGCGTCCAGGACGTCGGTGAGCGTGAAGCGGGTGCGGCCCTCGCCGGCCGGCTCCAGGTCGAAGTGGAGTTCGTCGCCGCCCCACGCGAAGGACAGGTGCCGGGGCGGGTCGACGGCGAGCACCCGGCCGGTGGACTCGGGCATGTTCGGGTCGCCGCTGAAGCGGATGGTCCCGCCGGGGCGCAGGTCCATCTCGGCGCGCGAGGGGAACCACCGGGCGAGTTCGCCGGGGTCGGTCACGAAGTGCCAGACGCGGTCGACGGGGTGGTCGTAGGTGCGGCTGAAGCGGACGGCGGGCCGGCCGTCGTCGAGGGTGACATAGGTGCCGGTGAGATCGACGGACATGGTGCTTCGGTCCTTCGCGGTGGGGGTTGTCAGCTGTCGTCCGACGTCTCGTCGAGACGGCGGCCCAGGGTGTCGAGGCTGCGGTTCCAGAGCGTGCGGTAGGGCTCCAGCCAGGCGTCGAGGACGGCGATCGGCGCCGGGTCGAGGGCGTAGACACGGCGCTGCGCGTCCTGCCTGACCCGGACCAGGCCCGCCTCCCGGAGCACCTTCAGATGCTTGGACGTGCTCGGCTGGCTCAGCCCGCAGGCCGCCACGATCTCCCCGACGGGCCGGGGGCGCTCCAGCAGCAGGGCGACGATGGCCCGCCGGTGCGGATCGGCGAGAGCGGTCCAGAGCGCGGCGTCGGACATGCGGCCAATATGCCGCCAGGGTTATATGCCTGTCAAGGAATACACATCGCTCGACCGGAAGGCTCAGCGAAACGTTGCCGTTTCGCTGATGATGACCTACGCTCGATGCGTACGAAACGGTTTCGTTTACGTGCCCACTTCTCAGAACCCCCGCACCCGAACGACTTCCCTGGAGTGGTTTCCCCATGTCCCAGAAGATCCTGTCCCAGGACTCCCCGACGGGAGCCGCGGCGACGGAACACGGCGCGGCCTCGCCCAAGCGGTGGTGGATCCTCGCGGTCGTCGCCGTCGCCCAGCTCATGGTGGTCCTCGACGCCACGATCGTGAACATCGCGCTGCCCTCCGCCCAGCGGGACCTCGGCTTCTCCGACGGCAACCGGCAGTGGATCGTCACCGCGTACGCGCTGGCCTTCGCCTCGCTGCTGCTGCTCGGCGGCCGCATCGCCGACCTGTTCGGCCGCAAGCCCGCCTTCCTGGTGGGCGTCGTAGGCTTCGCCGGGGCCTCCGCGCTCGGCGGCGCCGCGAACGGCTTCACCATGCTGGTGATCGCCCGCGCCCTCCAGGGCGCCTTCGGCGCGCTCCTGGCGCCCGCCGCGCTGTCCCTGCTCAACACGACCTTCACCGACGCCCGGGAACGGGCCCGCGCGTTCAGCGTCTACGGCGCGATCGCGGGCGCCGGCGGCGCGGTGGGCCTGCTGCTCGGCGGGGTGCTCACCGACGCGTTCGACTGGCGCTGGACGCTGTACGTGAACGTGGCGATCGCCGTCGTCGCCTTCGCGGGCGGCTGGATCCTGCTGGGCAACCACCGCGACGCGGCGAACGCCAAGCTCGACGTGCCGGGCACGGCGCTCGTCGCGGCCGGTCTGTTCTCCCTGGTCTACGGCTTCTCCAACGCCCAGACCCACGACTGGGGCTCCCCGCTGACCTGGGGCTTCCTGATCGCGGGCGGACTGCTGCTGGCGGCCTTCGCCTGGTGGCAGACCCGTGCGGCGCACCCGCTGCTGCCGCTGCGCATCCTGCTCGACCGCGACCGGGCCGCCTCCTTCCTCGCAGTGCTGATCAGCGGCGCGGGCATGTTCGGCGTGTTCCTCTTCCTGACCTACTACCTCCAGCTCAACCTCGGCTTCAGCCCGACGAAGACCGGCGTGGCGTTCCTGCCGATGGTCGGCGCGCTGATGGTGACCGCGCAGGTCGGCACCACGGTGCTGGTGCCCCGCTTCGGCCCGAAGACGGTCATCCCGCTGGGCTTCGCGATCTCCACGGCGGGCATGGCCTGGCTGACCGGCATCGGCCTGGGCTCGCACTACGCCGGCGCGGTGCTGCCGCAGCTGATCGTGATCGGCGTGGGCCTCGGCCTGGTCATGCCGCCGGCCATGCAGCTGGCCACCGGCGGGGTCGCGGCCGAGGACGCCGGCGTGGCCTCGGCGACGGTCAACGCCATGCAGCAGGTGGGCGGTTCGATCGGTACGGCCCTGCTGAACACGCTCGCCGCGAGCGCGGCCACCGACTACCTGTCCGGCCGTGACGCCACCAGCAAGCTGGTGCGGGCCCAGGCGACCATCGAGAGCTACACCACGGCCTTCTGGTGGTCGGCGGTCTTCTTCGCCGCGGGCGCGGTGATCGCCTTCCTGTGCTACCGGCGCGGGCTGCCGAAGCAGGACGCGGACGCCGCACCGGTCGTCCACATGTGACAGCCGAGCGCTCCGCCGAGCCGCCACGCGGAGCGATCCGGACCGAGGGGCCGCCGTCAGCAGGGAGCCGAAGTGCCGTTCCACATAGGCCGAGCAGTGCTTGAGGACGAGCCCGGCGGTG
>NZ_JBSGDB010000425.1:0-7637 GCF_053602155.1 Streptomyces sp. NPDC004561 | reverse complement strand
GCGTCGGGTGCGCTGCGCGCCCGTTCACGGACGCGCCGAAGCGGCGGCCGCCGCTTCGGCGCGTCCGTGAACGGGCGCGCAGCGCACCCGACGCCACCGATGCCGTCGGCGTGCCCGGATGCCCGACGATTCTCATGCACGATGCCACGAGGACAGAGTGAATGACGGAACTTCCGGGGTTACCGTTCGACAACCCAGACCTGCTCGGCATCGCACCCCAGATGCGCGCACTGCAGCAGGAGGGGCCGATCACCAGGGTGCGGACCGCCGGTGAGGATGCCTGGCTGGTCACCCGCTACGACGACGTGAGGGCGCTACTCGCCGACCGCCGACTCGGTCTCAGCAATCCCGACCCGGAGCAGGCGGCCAAGAGCGCGGCCAGGAGCTTCATGATCGCGCTGATGGCCGGGGACGACCACGACACCGAGGCGACCAGGCATGCGCAGATGCGCGCGCTGCTCGTGCCCCGGTTCTCCACGCGCCGGATGCGCCTGATGAAGACCCGGATCGAACACCACGTGGACGATCTGCTCGACCAGTTGGCCGCCGGCACTCCGCCGGCCGACCTGCACAGCGCGCTGTCGTTTCCGTTGCCGACCATGGTGATCTGCGATCTGCTCGGCGTGCCGTTGGCCGACCGGGAGCGGTTCGGGCAGTGGGCGAGAGGCACGTTCGACCAGAGCGACAACCAGCACTCGGCGAACACCTTTCAACAGGTCGTCGACTACACGACGGAACTGGTGGCGCGCAAGCGAACCGAGCCGGGCGACGACATCCTGTCCGAGCTGATCGCCGAGAAGGACGGCGCACTGTCCGATGCGGAGATTGCCCACTTGGGCAACGCCGTGCTGTTGTTCGGCTACGAGACCACCATTGTGCGCATCGACCTGGGCACGCTGCTGCTGCTGCGCAATCCGGCCCAACGTGCCCTGCTGGCCGAGAATCCCGAACTCGCGCCGGCCGCGGTCGAGGAGATCCTGCGCCTGGGCGTGGGCGGCAAGGGATCCAACGCGCTCATACCCCGTTACGCGCACGGCGACATCACCGTCGGCGAGACGGTGATCCGGACCGGAGACGCGGTGCTGCTGGCCATCGGCGCGGCCAACTACGACGGCCGGGCGTTCCCCGACGGCGACCTGTTCGACCTGGCCCGGCACAAGCCCAAGTCGCACCTGGCATTCGGGCACGGCGTCCGGCACTGCATCGGCCGCACGCTGGCCCGGATCGAGCTGACCGCGGTGTTCGAGCGGCTGTTCCGCAGACTGCCCAACCTGCGGCTCGCGGTACCCGAGGAGTCGCTGCGCTGGCAGGAGCACCGGATCACCGGCGGGTTCGATGAAATTCCCGTCACCTTCTGAGTGGCATCGCACGAGCGACAACACAGCCGCCCACCGTTCATGGTCATAGGTGGCACATTCCGCAAGATCGAAGCCGCCGTCGCCCCGCCCGGATGTTTGACGCTCCTTCCCCCACGCACAGACGTCACGAGGACAAGGAACCATGACGGACACTTTCAGCGACTACGTCGACTGCATGCCGCTTCTCGACGACCGTGAGGCCCTCGACCGGTTCTACGACGAGCACGGCTACCTCTATCTGCGCGACGCTCTGGACCGTGAACTCGTGCGGACCGCCGCCGAGCAGATGCTCGAGGGCCTGATCGCACTCGGCCACGCCACCCCCGGCACCACCCTCGACACCCTCACCATCGAGTCCTTCGAGGCGGTCGACGAGGTGGCGATGCACGACCACGTCAAGTACGACGACCTGTGGAACCACCCCTCGACCCTCAAGGTTTGGGAGAAGGTCTTCGGCGAGCCCGTCTTCGTCTTCAAGTCGACGACGATCCGCTACTACCCCTCCGCCCCGGGGTCCGCGGAGCCGAGCTTCCTGACGCCGCTGCACCAGGACGGCTTCTACATAGGCCCGAACAAGGACTTCCGCACCGCCTGGATACCGCTGCTCGCGACGACACCTGGCATAGGCGGCGTCGCCGTCGCCGACGGCAGCCACAAGAAGGGCCCGCGCGAGCACGTCCTCACCGAGAACTTCCGCCGCTTCGGCCACGCCGTGCGCGGTATCCCGGCGGAGGAGTTCGGCGCGGACGAGCAGCTGCTGTTCTCGCCCATGGAACCGGGCGACGTGATCATCTTCCACGCCTTCATGTGCCACAAGTCCATCCCGAACGTCTCGGTGAAACCGGCCGGCATGCGGATGTCGATGGACACCCGCCTCCAGCCCGCCTCCTCGCACCGCGGGTTCAACGCCCTGACCCCCTGGCCTGAGTCCGCGAAGGACGCCTCCAAGGGAATCATGTCGAAGATCACCGGCACTCCCACCACCACCGAGTGACGTCGTCACCCCCGCACCCGCCTCAACCGTCCCCCACAAACGCCCGGGTAGGCAGCGCATGACGAAACGCGAGGGTCTCCCCCCTCTGAAGAGGCCCAACGCGGCACAGGAGCCCCGGGCCGGCACGGCACCGGCCGCCGCGGGGCTCAGCGGCATCGCCCTCGTGGTGGTGCTCACCGGATACGCCCTGTCCATCGTGGACGCCTCCATCGTCAATGTGGCGCTGTCCTCGATCAGTGGCGACCTCCACGGCGGTCCCGCCGCACTGGAGTTGGTGGTGTCCGGCTACGGCCTCACCTACGCCGTCGGGCTGGTGCTGGGCGGACGGCTGGGCGACGCCTTCGGCAGACGGCGCCTGTACGCCTACGGGCTCGCCGCGTTCACCGTCACCTCGGCGCTGTGCGGACTCGCCCCGACCATCGAGTTCCTGGTCACGGCCCGGCTGCTGCAGGGCGCCGCGGCCGCCATGCTCGTACCGCAGGTGCTGGCGACGATCCAGGCGGTCACCGAGGGCCAGGCGCGCGCTCGTGCGATCGGCATGTACGGCGCGACCGCGGCTCTCGGCATGGTCGTCGGGCAGATCCTGGGCGGGCTGCTGGTCTCGCTGGACGTCGCGGGGATCGGCTGGCGGTCGGTCTTCGCGATCAATGTGCCGATCGGGGTGGCCGCGCTGCTGGCCGTCCGGCGCGTCCCCGGAACCAGGGCTGACGCGAAGCCGGGCTTCGACCCGGTGGGCACCGTGCTGTTCGGTGTCACGATGGTCTGTGTCC
This sequence comes from Streptomyces sp. NPDC004561, assembly GCF_053602155.1. NCBI lineage: Bacteria > Bacillati > Actinomycetota > Actinomycetes > Kitasatosporales > Streptomycetaceae > Streptomyces > Streptomyces sp. NPDC004561. The sequence continues at coordinate 4,515 of NZ_JBSGDB010000425.1, read as the reverse complement.
TGGCCGTGATCGTGGCGGGCCCCGACCTGGGCTGGCCGCTGTGGCTGTGGTCGCTGCTCGCGGTCGCCGCCGCGGGGGCGCTGGCGCTGGTGCGGGCCGAACGCGGGCTGGAGGCACGGGGCGGCTCACCGCTGCTGTCCCCGTCGGTGCTGTCCCGTCCGGGGATGCGCAGAGGGCTGGCGGCGATGGTGCCGTTCTCGGCCGGCTTCGGCGCCTTCCTGTTCGTCTACGCGCTGGTCGCGCAGGGCCACTTCGGCTTGGACGGGCTCGCCTCCGGCGCGGTGCTCGTGCCGTTCGCCGCGGCCTTCTTCGTGGTGACACTGTTCACCCCGAGGATCGCGGCGGCCCTGGGCGGCCGAATCGTCACCCTGGGCGCCGTCGTCCAGTGCGCGGGCCTGCTGCTGCTGGCGCTGGTGATCGGGCTGGGCTGGCCGCATCCCTCCCTGGCGCTCGTGCTCGTCGGGATCGGCTTCTTCGGGGTGGGCGCGGCGCTGACCGGCCCGACGCTGTTCCGGATGATCCTCGCCGACGTACCCCCGGCGCAGGCCGGCATGGGCAGCGGTGTGCTGGTGACCAGCCAGCAGATGGCGACCGCGCTGGGCGCGACCGTCGGCGGAACCCTCTACGTCTCCCTGTCCGGTTGGGTGTCGACGGCTTCGGCGGCCGTGCTCGTCGTCGCCCTGTTGGCGTGCTTCTCGGTGACCGTTCTCGTGATCAGCCTGAAGCTCCCCGACCCCAGGTGACACCCACGCCCCTCGAACGGCGCGATCTGATCCAGTCCTTCTCGTTGGCGACGGCGCGCCGTCGTTCGGCGTTCCCGCGCGCAGAAGCGGAGAGAGCGAAGTGCAGTTACAGACAAGGACAGCCGTGGTGACCGGCGCGGCCAGCGGCATCGGCCTCGCCCTCAGCGCCCGCTTCGCGGAGGCCGGCGCCGGGGTGGTCATGGCGGACGTCGAAGGCGACGCACTGCACCGCCGGGCAGCCGAACTCACCGCACAGGGCGCTCAGGTCACCGCGGTGACCGCCGACCTGACCGATCCGGACGCCGTCGAGCGGCTCGCGGACACGGCGTTCGACGTGCTCGGCGACATCGACGTGGTGTGCAACAACGCCGGAGTCGTCGGTCCCGTGGGCCAGCCGCTGTGGGAGGTGCCGCTGGAGCGGATGCGGCAGGTCTTCGAGGTGAACCACTGGGCGCACGTCCTGGTGGCACGCGCCTTCGTCCCCCGGCTGCTGGAGCGCGGCCGGTCCGCCCATCTGATCCACACCGCCTCGATGTCCGCCTTCGTCGTCGGCGCCGGCAGCGCCGCGTACGCCGCCTCCAAGCACGCCGACCTCGCGGTCGCCCGCAGTCTGCGCGCCGATCTGCGGGGCACCGGGGTCCGGGTGTCGGTGCTGTGTCCCGGCCGGGTCGACACCCCCATGGTCCAAGGCCTGACGGCCCCGCGCGGCGCGGGCGGTGACACCTCGGTGAGCGCCGCGGACGTCGCCGGACTCGTGTGGGAGGCCCTGGGCTCCGACCGCTTCTATCTCTTCAGCAACTCCGACGCCCCGCTGCGGCTGCGCGATCAGTTCGACGACGTATGGCGTCACGTTTCCCTTCCGCCCCCTTCCCCCGAGGAGGAGCTGTGGCCCGTGCCGAAAGCGACGACCGTAGCGACGAAACACTGACCGTCGACCTGGAGGCGGTGAGGGAGAAATACCGGCAGGAACGCGACAAGCGCAGCGTCGGTCGCACCTACCAGTTCGCGCGCGGTGACTTCAGCCGCTACGCGCGAGACCCCTACACCGAGCGGCAGGAGCGCGAGCCGCTCACCGACGAGGTGGACGTCGCCGTCGTCGGCGCCGGCATCGGCGGCCTGCTGACCGGCGCCCATCTGCGCAAGGAGACCGGCCTGGAGCGCATCCGGCTGATCGACGAGGCCGGCGACGTCGGCGGCACCTGGTACTGGAACCGCTTCCCCGGCGTCCGGTGCGACGTCGAGAGCCACATCTACATGCCGCTGCTCGAAGAGATCGGCACGATACCCACCGAGAAGTACGCCACCGGGCCCGAGATCCTCGCCCACCTCCAACGGATCGCCCGCACGTACGGCCTCTACCGCGACGCCCTCTTCCAGACCACCGTCACCGAGCTGCGCTGGGACGAGGCCGCCGGGAAGTGGCTGGTGAGCACCGACCGCGGGGATCTGATCCGGGCCCGGTACGTGGCCATGTCGATCGGTCTGATGCACCGCCCCAAACTCCCAGGGCTGCCGGGCCTGGAGACGTTCGCCGGGCACTCCTTCCACACCAGCCGCTGGGACTTCGACTACACCGGCGGCGACAGCACCGGCGGCCTGACCAAGCTGAAGGACAAGAAGGTCGGCGTCATCGGCACCGGCTCGACGACCGTCCAGCTCGCCCCGCACCTCGCCGAGTGGGCCGAGCAGCTCGTCGTCTTCCAGCGCACCCCGGCCGCGGTCGACGTCCGCGGCAACCGGCCCACCCCGTCCGACTGGGCGGGCAGCCTCGAACCGGGCTGGCAGCAGCGCCGGATGGAGAACTTCCACGCGCTGACCTCCGGCGTCCCGCAGGACGAGGACCTGGTCCAGGACCGCTGGACCCAGACCACGGCCAAACTGGCCGCAGCGATCCTGCCCACCGGCGACACCGGGGGCGACCCGAAGGAGCGTGGGCTCGCGGCCGAACGGGCGGACTTCCTCAAGATGGAGGAGCTGCGCGCCCGCATCGACGGCGTCGTCATCGATCCCGCGACCGCCGCCGCCCTCAAGCCGTACTACCGCGTGTACTGCAAGCGGCCCTGCTTCCACGACGGCTACCTCCAGACCTTCAACCGGCCCAACGTGACCCTGGTCGACACCCAGGGGCAGGGCGTGGAGCGGCTCACCCCGGCCGGGGTGGTCGCGAATGGCCGGGAGTACCCGGTCGACTGCCTGGTCTTCGCCACCGGCTACGAGCACGAGTTCGCCGTCCCGTACACCGACCGCGCCGGCTACGACATCGTCGGCCGCAGCGGCGTGAGGCTGTCGGAGAAGTGGGCGGACGGGGCGCACACCCTGCACGGACTCCAGGTGAACGGCTTCCCCAACTGCTTCATCCTGTCCAAGGTCCAGGCCGGGCGGCACGTCAACATCGCCTACATGCTGGGCGAGCAGACCCGGCACCTCGCGCACATCGTCAAGTGCGTAGAGGAGCGCGGCCACCGGGTCGTGGAGGCCTCCGGGGCCGGTGAGAAGGAATGGGTCGAGGAGATCCTCCGGCTCGCCACCAACGACATCGACTTCCTGGAGAACTGCACGCCCGGCCTCTACAACAACGAGGGCGACCCGAGCGGACTGCCCCTGCTCAATTCCAGCTACGGCGGCGGCTCGGTGGAGTTCGTGGACATCCTCAGGCGCTGGCGCGAGGCGGGCGACCTCGCGGGCCTCGAACTGCGCTGACCAACCCCACACTTCTGCGAGAGGCGGCAACGCCCATGGACGTAAAGCCGATACCCGGCACCGCACTTGGCGCCGTCGTGCACGGCGCCCATGTCACCGGCGACATGGACAAGACCCAACTGGAGGAGATCTGGGCGGCGCTCGACGCGCGTCTCGTCCTCGTCTTCCGCGGCCACGAGGCCCCCTCCTACGAGGAGTTCCTGGCCTTCGGCCGCCGCTTCGGGTACATCCCGAAGACCGGTCTGACCAGCGGCGCCCACCCCGACCACAACGAGATCCTGATCGTCTCCAACCTGGTGGAGGACGGCCGCAAGATCGGCGTCGGCGACGCCGAGTGGATGGGCTGGCACACCGACTACTCCTTCCGCCCCCGCGTCTCCCAGGTCGGCTTCCTGGAGGCCGTGGAAGTGCCGCCCTCCGGCGGCGGGGAGACCCTTTTCACCGACATGTACGCCCTGTACGAGTCGCTGTCGCCCGAGGAGCGCAGGCGTCTGCACTCCTACCGGGTCCGCCACGCCCTGCGCACCGGGTACGAGGAGACGATCGAGGAGGAGCTGCAGGGCGAGGTGTCCCTCGGCGAGAGCACCGCGCAGATCCAGCCCGAGGACGGCACCTCCACCATCCACCCGCTGATCGCCCGCAATCCGCGCACCGGCCGCCAGTCGGTCTACATCAGCACCCTGAACACCAAGCGGATCGTGGACCTCGCCCCCGACGAGAGCCGCAAGCTGCTCGACGGACTGCTGTCGCACGCGGGCAAGCCCCAGTACACCTACGCCCACACCTGGCAGCCCGGGGACATCGTCATGTGGGACCAGCTCGGCACCGTCCACGCCAAGGCCGCCTTCGACCCGGCCGAACGGCGCATCATGCGCCAGGTCGTCAGCATCTTCGACGACCCGACCGGTCCCTGGCGCGCGGAGGTCGCCGCATGAGCACCGCTCCCGCCTCCCTCAGCCACAGCCGGGTCACGATCACCCCGGCGCTGCGCGCCGCCGTCGACCGGCTCGACCGCCGCTCACGTCACCAGGCGGCCTACCACTTCGGCTGGATCACCGCCGGCGGCGCGCCC
>NZ_JBSGDB010000424.1:0-7646 GCF_053602155.1 Streptomyces sp. NPDC004561 | reverse complement strand
CGGGCGCACTCGGTGGCCGCCGACACGCTCGCCGACGATCCCCGGCCGTACCGCGTGTACCTGGCGTGGTTCGGGCCGGGCATGGTCAAGGTCGGGATCACCGCCGTCGAGCGGGGCCCGGCCCGGCTGCTGGAGCAGGGCGCCGTCTGCTTCAGCTGGCTCGGCACCGGTCCGCTGATGGCCGCCCGGCGCACCGAGGAGCTGTTGCGGGCCGCGCTGCGGGTGCCGGACCGGATTCCGTACGCCGAGAAGCGGGCGGTGCGGTCGGCGCTGCCCGGCTCGGCGGCGGAGCGCGCCGGCGAGGTGCGGGAACTGCACGCGCGGGCCGTCGCGCTCACCGGGTGGCCGGAGTCCCTGCGTCCCGAGCCCTGCCAAGTCGTGGACCACACGGGGACGTTCGGGATCGACGGGGCGCCTCCCCCCTTCGGTGAGGTGGTGGAGCTCGTCCCGGGCGGTGCCGTGGACGGCGAGCTGGTGGCGGCCGCGGGACCCGATCTGCATCTGGCGGTCGAGGGTCGCGGGGTCGTCGTGCTCGACACCCGGCTGATGAGCGGATGGGAGCTGGTGCCGTCGGCCTCGGAGAGCGGCGGCCCGGCCGGTGGACTCACCTTCCCCGTCCGGGAGTTCACCCGGGAGCAGGAGGGCCTCTTCTGAGGTCCGGGTAAAGACTCGGATCCCGCACGGATCCCTTTAGGCAAGGGTCATGGACGCCGAACGGGCCCGCCCGCGACCGTGGTCGGCATGAGCGATCACCCGGGCGCGGCCGTGCCGCCCACCCCCATACTCGCCGAACCCCCTTACTACGCGGTGGTGTTCACCTCGAACCGCACCGATCACGACCCCGGCGGCTACCGCGAGGCCGCCGCACACCTCTCCCGTCTTGTGCGGGACATCCCGGGCTTCCTCGGGGAGGACTCCGCCCACACACCGGGCGGACTCGCCATCTCCGTCGCCTACTTCCGCGACCTCGCCGGCATCGAGCGGTGGCGGCAGCACCCCGAGCATCTCGCGGCCAAGCGGCGCGGGCGCGAGCACTGGTACGAGCGGTACGCGATCCACATCGCCCGGGTCGAGCACAGCCACGGCTTCGGGCGTTCCTGATGCGGTTCCCAGCAGTTGCCTGAGAGGCGCCTGTGTGTTTCTCAGGAAAAACACAGATTCATGAAAGCGTGCTCTCAGAGGGCCCCGACAGGGTGTCCACCATGACCACGACCTCGCCCCAGGGGCGCACCGAACTGCTGAGGCCGGACGGGAGCCCCGTCCGGGTGCTTGTGGTGGACGACGAGCTGTCGATCACCGAACTGCTGAGCATGGCCCTTCGCTACGAGGGCTGGCAGATCAGGAGTGCCGGAGACGGGCAGGGGGCCCTCCAGACGGCCCGTGAGTTCCGCCCCGACGCCGTCGTGCTCGACATGATGCTGCCCGACATGGACGGGCTCGCCGTCCTCGGGCGGCTGCGCCGCGAGCTGCCCGATGTGCCCGTCCTCTTCCTGACCGCCAAGGACGCCGTCGAGGACCGTATCGCCGGGCTCACCGCCGGGGGCGACGATTACGTCACCAAGCCGTTCAGCCTGGAGGAGGTCGTGGCCCGGCTGCGCGGACTCATCCGCCGGTCCGGGGCCGCCGACCGGCGTTCCGACTCCGTGCTCGTCGTCGGCGACCTCACCCTGGACGAGGACAGCCACGATGTCTCGCGGGCCGGGGACTCCATCCACCTCACCGCCACCGAGTTCGAGCTGCTCCGGTTCCTCATGCGCAACCCCCGGCGGGTGCTCAGCAAGGCGCAGATCCTGGACCGGGTCTGGTCGTACGACTTCGGCGGGCAGGCCAACGTCGTCGAGCTGTACATCTCGTACCTGCGCCGGAAGATCGACGCCGGGCGCGAGCCCATGATCCACACCCGGCGTGGGGCCGGTTACCTGATCAAGCCCGCCGTGTCATGAGCGGACGACGGCGGCCGCGTACGCAGAAGCGACGCGCGGGGCAGCCGCGCACCCTGCGGACGCGGCTCGTCGTCGCGTCCGTGGTGCTGATCGCCGTGGTGTGCGCGGTGATCGGCACGGTCACCACGCTGGCGCTGCGGACGCATCTGTACGACCAGCTCGACAGCCGGCTTTTCGAGGTCGGGGCGCGGGCGTCCGGCCAGTTCGCTCCGCCCGGCCAGGGCAAGGGCGACATCGGGCCCGGCAGCCAGCCGGACGGCCGGCAGAGTGGACGGCCGGTCGAACTCGGCCAGTTCGTGTCCCGGGGCCCGCAGCCGCCCGGCACACTCGTGGCCCAGGTGGAGAACGGCGAGACGACCGAGGGCATGGTCGGCCACAAGTCCGACGACGACTTCTCCATGAGCGCCAAGCTGCTGACCAAGGCGCAGCTCGCAGCGTTGAACGCCGTCCCCCGTGATGCCAACAAGCACACCGTGGACCTCCCCGGCCTCGGCAGTTACCGCACGAAGTACGTCACCGGCCCGAACGGCACCTACTACGTCGGCATCCCGACCAAGGAGACCGACGACAACATCGACACCCTGATCCTCGTAGAGCTCAGCGTCACCGCCGCCGGTCTCGTTGCCGCCGGGATCGCCGGCTTCGTGCTCGTCGGTGTCGCCACGCGCCCGCTGCGCAAGGTCGCCGCCACCGCCACCCGGGTCTCCGAACTGCCGCTGCACACCGGCGAGGTGAACCTCAGCGAGCGGGTCCCTGAGTCGGAGTGCGACCCGCACACCGAGGTCGGCCTGGTCGGCGCCGCGCTGAACCGGATGCTGGACCACGTCCACGGCGCCCTGCACGCCCGCCAGCAGAGCGAGACGCGGGTACGCCAGTTCGTGGCCGACGCCAGCCACGAGCTGCGCACGCCGCTCGCCTCCATCCGGGGCTACGCCGAACTCACCCGGCGGGGACGGGAACAGGTCGGCCCCGACACCCGGCACGCCCTCGGGCGGATCGAGTCCGAGGCCGGGCGGATGACCCTCCTCGTGGAGGACCTGCTGCTCCTCGCCCGGCTGGACGCCGGGCGGCCGCTGCAGTTCGAGCAGACCGACCTCATCCCGCTCGTCGTGGACACCGTCAGCGACTCCCGCGCGGCCGGCATGGACCACAACTGGCGCCTGGACCTGCCCGACGAGCCCGCCCTGGTCTCGGCGGACGCGGCCCGCGTCCAGCAGGTGCTGGTCAATCTGCTGGGCAACGCCCGCAAGCACACCCCGCCCGGTACGACCGTCGTCGCGCGCGTGCAGCGGCGCGGGCCGTGGCTGTGCGTCGACGTCGAGGACAACGGGCAGGGGATCCCGCCCGACCTGCTGCCGCACGTCTTCGAGCGGTTCGCCCGGGGGGACTCCGCACGCTCGCGGGCCACCGGTTCGACCGGGCTCGGGCTCGCCATCGTGCAGGCGGTCGCGGCCGCGCACGGGGGTGCCGTGACCGTCGACAGCGTTCCCGGCCGCACGGTGTTCACCGTGCATCTGCCGGCCCTCGCCCCCGCCGTCGTCCGGCCCGCACCCGGAACCGGCCGGCGATCGCACTCACAGGCACAGCACAGTGCCACCACATCGGTGCGACAGGGCGCCTGACGAGAGTCGGTTCCATGCGAACCGACTCTTCTCCCGGCACCCTGCCGGCGCGGGAGCACCTCCCGGCCACAGACGCCGGAACGCCTGTCCTGGACGTAGTGATCCCCGTCTACAACGAGGAGAAGGACCTCCAGCCGTGCGTCCGCAGACTGCACGAGCACCTCACGCGCACCTTCCCGTACGCGTTCCGCATCACCGTCGCGGACAACGCGTCCACGGACACCACCCCGCTGGTGGCCGCGCGGCTGGCGGCGGAGATCCCCGAGGTCACCAACTTCCGCCTGGAGCAGAAGGGCCGCGGCCGCGCCCTGAGGACCGTGTGGTCCGCGTCCGAGGCGCCGATCCTCGCCTACATGGACGTGGACCTGTCCACCGACCTCAACGCCCTGCTGCCGCTGGTGGCACCGCTGATCTCGGGTCACTCCGACCTCGCGATCGGCTCCCGGCTGGCCCGCGCCTCCCGGGTCGTGCGCGGCCCCAAGCGGGAGTTCATCAGCCGGGCGTACAACCTGATCCTGCGGGGCTCGCTCCAGGCCCGCTTCTCGGACGCGCAGTGCGGTTTCAAGGCGATCCGGCGGGACGTGGCGCAGGTGCTGCTGCCGCTGGTCGAGGACACCGGCTGGTTCTTCGACACCGAGTTGCTGGTGCTCGCCGAGCGCGCGGGCCTGCGGATCCACGAGGTGCCGGTCGACTGGGTCGACGACCCGGACTCCACCGTGCACATCGTGAGGACCGCGACCGACGACCTCAGGGGCGTGTGGCGGATCGGCAAGGCCCTGACCACCGGTTCGCTGCCGCTGGACCGGCTCAGCCGGCCCTTCGGCGACGACCCGCGCGACCGTGAGCTGACCGACGTGCCCCAGGGGCTGGCCCGCCAGCTCGTCGGGTTCTGTGTGGTCGGCGGCCTGTCGACCCTCTTCTACCTGGTGCTCTACGGCCTCTTCCGGGAGTTCTCCGGCTCCCAGGTCGCCAACGCCCTCGCGCTGCTGGTGTCGGCGGTCGCCAACACCGCCGCCAACCGCCGGCTGACCTTCGGGGTGCGCGGCCGGGGCGGCGCGGTCCGGCACCAGGCGCAGGGCCTGGTCGTCTTCGGTATCGGACTCGCTCTGACCAGCGGCTCCCTGGCCGCCCTGAACGCGGCCGGCGGCAGCCCCGCGCACTCCACCGAACTGGCGGTGCTCATCGCCGCCAACCTCGCGGCGACCGTGCTGCGGTTCCTCCTCTTCCGCGCCTGGGTCTTCCCGGACCGGGGGGAGTCCGCCCCGTCCGCGCCGGTCGCCCCGCACACCTCTTCCTCGCCGGCCCGCGACACGACGGCGGCCGCGTACGCACCGCTGCCCGAGCGGCCGCTGCCGTACCAGAGGCAGCCGTACCGGACCACGCCGTACGAGCCGCGGCCGTACCCGGCCACCCAGGTCCGCGCCGGTGAGGCCGCGGACGGCGACCGGGGGGACGCCACCGTGCGCCTGCAGCCGGTGCGCCCTCACGACACCGACCCGGGGGAGCCCCGATGACCCTTCAGCGACCGAGCGGCACACCCGTCTGGGGGCCGCCCCCGACCGCTCCCCCGCCGGCCCCCGGGGCCGGCGAGTCCGAGCAGCCCGGGGTACGCGGATTGTGGCGCGGCCGGACCGAGGACCCCCGCTGGGTCCGCCCGGCCTTCCTCGGCCTGCTCGCCGCCACCCTGCTGCTGTACCTGTACGACCTCGGCGCCTCCGGCTACGCCAACTCCTTCTACTCGGCGGCCGTGCAGGCGGGCAGCAGGTCCTGGAAGGCGTTCTTCTTCGGCTCGCTGGACGCGGGCAACGCCATCACCGTCGACAAGCCTCCGGCCTCGCTGTGGCCGATGGAGCTGTCGGTCCGGGTCTTCGGCCTGAACTCGTGGGCGATCCTGGCCCCCGAGGTGCTGATGGGCGTCGCGACGGTCGCCGTCGTGTACGCCGCCGTGCGCCGCCGGTTCAGCCCCGCGGCCGGTCTGATCGCGGGCGCGGTGCTCGCGCTCACCCCCGTCGCGGCGCTGATGTTCCGGTTCAACAACCCGGACGCCATGCTGGCCCTGCTGATGTCGGTGGCCTGCTACCTCGTCGTGCGCGCACTGGAGGACGGCCGGACGAAGTGGCTGGTGTGGGCCGGGGCGGCGATCGGCTTCGCGTTCCTCGCCAAGACGCTCCAGGCGTTCCTGATCCTCCCGGCGCTCGCGGCGGTGTACGCGGTGTGCGCACCGGTGTCGCTGCGCAGGCGCTTCGGGCAGCTGGCCGCGGCGACGCTCGCGCTGGTCGTCTCCGGCGGCTGGTGGGTCGCGATCGTCGAGCTGTGGCCGGCCTCGTCCCGGCCGTACATCGGCGGCTCGCAGAACAACAGCTTCCTGGAGCTGACCTTCGGCTACAACGGCCTCGGCCGTCTCGACGGCGACGAGACCGGCAGCGTCGGCGGGGGCGGGGGCGGGGGCGGTGGCGGCACCGGCATGTGGGGCGCGACCGGCTGGGACCGGATGTTCGGCTCCGAGATCGGCGGCCAGATCTCGTGGCTGCTGCCCGCCGCGCTGATCCTGCTGGCCGCGGGGCTCGTGGCCACCCGCAAGTCCCGGCGGACGTCCGTCACCCGGGCCTCGTTCCTGGTCTGGGGCGGCTCGCTGCTGATGACCATGGTGGTCTTCAGCTACATGGCGGGCATCTTCCACCAGTACTACACCGTGGCCCTCGCCCCCTACCTGGCGGCGGTCATCGGCATGGGCGCCGGACTGCTGTGGGAGGAGCGGCGGCGGCCGTGGGCGTCGGTCACCCTCGCCGCCTCGGTGGTCGCGGCCGCGGCCTGGGGATACGTCCTGCTCAACCGCACCTCCGGCTATCTGCCCTGGCTCAGGTGGCTGGTGCTGGTCGGCGGCCTGGCCGCCGCGTTCGGCCTGGTCTTCGCGGGCCGGATCTCCCGTCGGCTCGCGCTCGTCGCGGCGGCGGTGGGTCTCGTGGCCGCGCTCGCCGGGCCCACCGCCTACACCCTCAGCACGCTCCGGCAGGGCCACACCGGCTCGATCGTCACGGCCGGTCCGGCGGGCGCGAGCACGATGGGCGGCCCGGGCGGCGGCCCCGGTGGCGGGGGCGGCATGCGGGGCGGCTTCGGCGGCGCCCTGCCCGGCGGGACCCGGCCGGGTCAGCAGGGCCGGCAGAACGGCAACGGGTTCCCGGGCGGCGGCGGCTTCGGCGGGGGCATGCCGGGCCAGAACCAGCAAGGCCAGCAGGGTCAGCAGGGCCAGCAGGGTCAGCAGGGCCAGCAGGGTCGGCAGAACGGCAATGGCTTCCCCGGCGGTGGCCGGATCGGCGAGGGCGGCATGGGCGGCGCCGGTGGCGTGGGCGGCCTGCTGAACGGCACGAGCGTCTCCGCCGAGGCCAGGAAGCTGCTGGAGAAGGACGCCTCGAAGTACACCTGGGTCGCCGCGTCCGTCGGCTCCCAGAACGCGGCCGGCTACCAACTGTCCACGGGCGACCCGGTGATGGCGATCGGCGGCTTCAACGGCACCGACCCCTCCCCGACCCTGGCCCAGTTCAAGACGTACGTGGCGGAGGGGAGGATCCACTACTTCGTCGCCGGCGGCGGCATGGGCGGCGGCGGCAACAGCGGTACCGCCTCCCGGATCAGCTCCTGGGTCCAGAGCACCTTCAAGAAGGTGACGGCCGGCTCGGCCACCTTCTACGACCTCACCCGGAAGAAGAGCGGCTGACCGGGAGGGACCGGCCGGCGGAGAACCGCGTCGTACACCGCACAGTGACCGCTGTGCGGTGTACGGCCGTTCCGGGGGCTGTACGGAACCCCGGTCCGGCTCCTGCGGCAGGCGAAACGGTAGGCGCCCCGGCCCTCCTCGCCGGCGATCAGCGTGTCGCGCCGGTCGCCCACCCGGGCGAGCAGCGGGTCGGCGGCCAGCGCGGCCTGGTCGCCCGGCAGGTAGATCCGGGTGAACAGGTGCGTCAGCAGGCCGCGCGCGAAGACGCACACTCCGCGGCCATCAGGGAACGCCAGGAGAACGCCCAGCCCTGCTTCATGCCGGCCACGTAGCCGGGCAGCGCCGCCGGCAGGGTGACGTGCCAGG
>NZ_JBSGDB010000423.1:0-7667 GCF_053602155.1 Streptomyces sp. NPDC004561 | reverse complement strand
GGAGCGTGCGGGAGGCGCTCGGGGCCGCGCTCGGCAGTGGCGGACGCGAGTACGGGCTGCGGGTCGCCCTCTGCTTCGGCGCCGGCGCCGCCATCGCCCAGGCCCTGCACCACGCCCGCTGGTACGGCCACCACCAGCACTGGTACTGGCTGCCCGCCACCGTCGTGTTCCTCGTCAAGCCCGACCTCGGGCCGCTCGCCTCCCGGGTGCTGTGCCGGGCCGCCGGGACCGTCCTGGGCGCCCTGGTGTTCGCCGGTCTCGCCGCGCTGCTGCCGAGGCCCGCGGAGCTGATCGCCGTGGTGGCGGTGTGCGGCGCGCTCGTCCCGGTCGCCACCCGCCATTTCGCCGCCCTGACCGCCGTGATCACCGTCCTGGTGCTCGCCCTGGTCATGGTCGGCGGGGAACCGCAGGCCTCCGTCAGCCGGATCGGCGAGACGCTGCTGGCCTGCGCGCTCGTGCTCGTCGTCGGGCATCTGCCGATCACGGGGAAGCGCGGCGGCGGGGTACGCGCCCGGCTGGCGGCGGCCGGCAGCGCCGCGCACGCCTATCTCGCGCACGTGCTCGGCGAGTCCGGCGACCGCGCCGAGCGGTGGCTGCTGCGCCGGGAGGCCTACCGCACGCTCGCCGAGGCCCGTACCGCCATCGCGCTCGCCGCCGCCGAACTGCCCGCCCTCGCCCGGCACACCGCGGGTACGGACGCCGTCGCCGACGTCCTGGAACGGCTCGTGGACACCACCACCGCCTGCGCCGTGCACCTCGACGACACCGGACGCCTCACCCCGCATCACGTCCGGCAACTGGAGGAGGCGCTCACCGAGCTGGACCCGACCGGCGCCCAAGTGCCGCTGCCCGCCGCCGCGTAGCAGCCCGGGCCGGGTTCGCCGAGCCGCCTGCACCAGCGTCGCCCATCCACCTTGCGGGCCGGGCACTCCGTCCGAAGGGGGGCGCCCCCCTGTCGAAGCCGGCCGGAAGGTCGACCGAAAAGAATCTCCGCGCACAGCGATGAGTTCCGTATTCGACATCGGTCACCACCCGAGCCGACCGTCGGACAGGAGGGCCCATGTCGCTTCCCGAGATCGTCTCGCGCGAGAAGTGGCGCGCGGCGCGCGAGGAGTTGCTGCGCAAGGAGGAGGCGGTCAGACGGGCCCGCGCGGCGCTGGGCGCCGAACGGCGGCGGCTGCCCATGGTCGAGGTCGACCCGGAGTACGTCTTCGAGGGCGGCGACGGCAAGGCCACCCTCCTCGACCTCTTCGAGGGGCGGGCCCAGCTCGTCGTCCACCACTTCATGTTCGCCCCGGAGTGGGAGACCGGCTGCCCCTGCTGCTCCGCCTTCCTCGACCAGGTCGGCCACCTCGCCCACCTGCGCGCGCGGAACACCGCGTTCGCCGCCGTCTCCCGGGCGCCGTTCACCCGGATCCTGCCGTTCAAGGCGCGGATGGGCTGGGCGGTGCCCTGGTACTCGTCGAGCCACGGCGACTTCAACCGGGACTTCGAGGCGACGGTGGAGCCGGCCGGCGAGCGGGGCGGTGAGCCGGACGGGGGACCGGTCGAACGGCCGGGCCTCAGCTGCTTCCTGCGCGACCACGACCGGGTCTTCCACACCTACTCGGTGTACGACGACGGGCTCGACGGCCTCGGCGCCACGGCCGGTCTCCTCGACCTGACCGCCCTCGGCCGCAGCCCCGCCGGCAGCGAACGGCTCCGCCTCCACGACGAGTACGAAGCCTGACACGATCAGCTCGCATCCCGACACGGAGGGTGCGGTTCGTGTCACAACGTGAACGGACACTCACGGTCCGCGCCGAACCGGTGTCGACAATGTCTCAGTCATGTCACTGAGCGAGGCGTTTTCCCTCTCCAGAGCGTTAACTCCAGCAAGAACGACGTGTCTGGAGGTGCGAGATGGTGAACGGGCGAACGGTGCTCGGGCGCTTTCCCGCCGGTGGTCCGCGGGGATCCTGGCCCGCGGAGGAGTTCGCGCACGCGCGGCGTCAGGAAGGCCTGCCCGCCGAGGTCGTCATGGACCTCGCGACGGACACGTTCCTGGTGATCGTGCGCGGGGGCGAAGCGGCCGAGTGACGCGGCCGGGACCGGCCTGGTGGGCTCGGGCCGCCCGGATCCGGCACGCGTGAGGTGAACCGCCCCGGCTGCGGCGCGTATTGCGGGCAGCTCATGTGAAGTGCGGGGAATCTTCCGAACAGTGCCCTCGACCGGCGGCGCGCGGCGACTACGCCGACACGGCCCTCGACCAGTCCGGGGTCGTCCCCGTCACCCGGCACAGGGCCAGATACAGGGGGATCGGCGGGGTGTACGGGACCGTTCCCCGCGGCCGGTGGATGAGCCGGGCCGTACCGGTGATCAGGGCTCCAGGGGCGTAGTGGGCCGGGGACGGCCAGGGCAGGGCGTAGTCGGAGTCCGACGGGACGATCCACCACCAGCGGGCGCCGTCGGTGTAGACACAGCCGAGTCGCGGCAACAGCGGTACGACGACCGGCCCGAGGCGTGCGGGCACGGCCACGGCGTCACAGCCCAGGGGGACCGTCATGCCGTCCGGCACCTGGAGCCTCCGGGCGGGTTCCGCGGCCGGGTGCCGGCGTTGCAGACGCACCAGGGTGTCCAGCCCGAGGGACCGTTCGGGGCCGGCGCCGACGGGTCCTGCGGCGCCGCGCGGACCGGAGCCGGTGGCGTGGTGGCCGTTCGAGTCCGCGCCGCGGCCGGAGCCGCCGACACCGTTTCGCCCGGAACCCGCCGTGCCGGTCACGGCCGCTCCCAGCCGCGCCGCTGCTCCGGGGCCCGGTGCAGCGGCTGCTCCACGGGCCTGTACCTCTGCGGCTCGACCGATCCGTACGAACGCTGTTCCGGCACCCCGAACCAGCGAGGCTCCGCCGCGCCGTACCGGTGCGGCTCGGGTGCCCGAGACAGGGGCTGTTCTGGTGCTTCGCGCCGGTGCTGCTCGGCCGCGCGGTGGTGACCGGGAGTCTCGTGCGTGCGCTGTTCGGGTGCCTGGTGCCAGAGCTGTTCGGGTGCTTCGCGCCGCTGCTGTTCCGGCGTCCGGTGCGAGGGCCGGTCGAGCGCCTCGTACGGGGGCTGTTCGGGGCCCTGGCGCATGGGCTGTTCTGCTGCCTCGCGCCGGTGCGCAGGCTCGCCGGATGCCTCGTGCGGGAGGTGGCCCGGCGCCTGGTGCGGGGACCGCTCGGGTGACCTCCGCAGAGGCCGGTCCAAAGGTGTGGGCTGCTCAGGGGCCCCCTGCGGCGACCGGCCCGGAGGTGTGGGCCGGTGCTGTTCGGGGGCCCCGCCGCGGGCCTCGGCCGGTTCGTCGTCGCCGGAGTCGTCCGACTGGCCCGGCTTGGGGCGGGCGCCCCAGCCGAGGTCGTCGCGCGGCTCGGCGTCATCGGCCGGGTCTGCCTGGCGGGCCAGCTCCGCCCAGACCAGCAGCCCAGGGCCGTGCTCCTGGGCACCCCAGGCCCGGCACAGCGCGTCGACGAGAAGCAACCCCCTCCCGTGCTCCTCGTCAGGTCGCTGCGGAGACGGGTGGGATTCACCGGGAGCACAGCCCTCGTCGCGCACGGCTATGCGCACCATGTCGTCGTGGTCGTGCAACTCGCACACGACGCGACTGCTCGCGGTGTGCACGATCGCGTTGGTGACCAGCTCGGACATGACCAGAGCCGCACTGTCGCACGTGTCCGCGCACACCGACCAGCCGGTCAGCCGGGTCTGCGTCAGGCGTCGGGCCTGGGCGACGGAACCGGGATGTGCGGCCAGTTCGAAGCGGAACCGGCGCTCGGCAGCCCCTTCCTGAGGAGCTGCTGCCTCCCCCGAACTCGAACGCGTTCGAGCGGGGGGACCCCCATCGGCGCCGAGACCGGGACGGTCAGCGGCGGCGTCTGTTCCTAAGGGCGCGGACGGAATCACGCCTGCCACTATCTCCCCGCCATGGACACTTGGCAAGTGTCACTCTGAAAATTGCAGAGTGCTGTGTGACTCGGTCAGAGGCCGTGGCACACTGCTCGCAACAGCACGTAGAGCGGCGCCAATTGGGACCATCAGAGATCCGACCCGGTCTTCGAATGAGTCTTCGAACGGCGCCGCAGGGCTGTCGGGATTCCCTTGTGTGAAGGCTTTCGGTGGAGGTGGGAACGTGAGCGAACCGCGGTCCGCGCCGACGGTGGGCCAGGTGGTCCTCGGCCGGCGCCTGCTGGATCTGCGGGAGCGCGCCGGGCTGAAGCGCGAGGACGCCGCCCGCGTCCTGCGTGTCGCCCCCGCCACCGTCCGCCGTATGGAGATGGCCGAGGTCGCCCTCAAGATCCCGTATCTGCAACTGCTGCTGAAGGCCTACGGTGTCCCCGACGACGAGGCCGAACTCTTCGTCCAGCTGGCCGAAGAGGCCAACCTGCCCGGCTGGTGGCAGAGGTTCCACGACATCCTGCCCGGCTGGTTCTCCATGTACGTCAGCCTGGAGGGCGCGGCCGGTCTCATCCGCTCCTACGAACCGCACTTCGTCCCCGGCCTGCTCCAGACCGAGGACTACGCGCGCGGGGTGCTCAGGTCCGGTGCCATCGGACAGACGAGCCCGGACGACATCGAGGGGCACGTCGCGCTGCGCATGCAACGCCAGACACTGCTGACCCGTCCCGACGCCCCGCGTTTCTGGGCGGTGATGGACGAGACCGTCCTGCGCCGCCCGGTCGGCGGCCCGGAGGTGATGCGCGCGCAGATCGACAAGTTGCTTGAGGCCACGAAGCTTCCGAACGTGACGCTCCAGGTCGCCCCGTTCGTCAACGGGCCGCACCCGGGGACGTACGGGCCCTTCGTGCTGTTCCGGTTCACCATGCCGGAACTGCCGGACATGGTCTACAGCGAGTACCTGACCGGCGCGGTCTACCTCGACGCGCGCGCCGAGGTGGCGACCCACCTCGAGGTCATGGACCGCATGGCGGCGCAGGCCGCTACGGCACAACGCACGAAGGAGATCCTCCGGGATCTCCGCAAGGAGCTGTGAATGGATCGCATCGAGCCCCGCGGTCGTGTCTACAACGGCATGCCCGCGCGGGAGTTGGGCAGCGAGGGGTGGCACAAGCCCTGGAGCGGCGGCAACGGCGGTAACTGCCTGGAGGCGATGAAGCTGGCGGACGGCCGGATCGCCGTGCGCCAGTCGACCGACCCGGACGGGCCGGCACTGATCTACACCATGGACGAGATGACCGCGTTCATCGAGGGCGCCAAGGCGGGGGAGGCCGACTTCCTGCTCTCCTGACCTGCGCCATGTGTTGTTACTTGCTCAACCTCCTTATTGTGATGCCGACTTGTTCATCCAACGCGCCAGACGCCTACGGAGTTCCGCATGACAGGGCAGGACCCGACGATCGTCGGGATCGACACCAGCAAGCCGCATCCCGCGCGGATGTACGACTGGTATCTCGGCGGCAAGGACAACTACCCCGTCGACGAGGCGATGGGCCGGCAGATGCTGGCCCTCGAGCCCCGGGTGCCGGTGATGGCCCGGGTCAACCGCGCCTTCATGCACCGCGCCACCCACTGGCTGGCCCAGCAGGGCGTACGGCAGTTTCTGGACGTCGGCACCGGCATCCCCACCGAGCCGAACCTGCACCAGGTCGCCCAGCGGATCGCGCCCGACGCCCGGGTCGTCTACTGCGACAACGACCCGATCGTGCTGGCCCACGCGGCGGCCCTGCTGCGCAGCACGCCGCAGGGCGCGACCGAGTACCTGCAGGCCGATGTGCGCGACCCGGACGCGATCATCGCCGGCGCCCGGCAGGTCCTGGACCTGGACCGGCCGGTCGCCCTCTCCCTGATCGCCCTGCTGCACTTCGTCCCCGACGAGGACGGCGCGCACGAACTCGTCGGCCGCCTGCTGTCCGAACTGCCCTCCGGCAGCCACCTGATGATGACCCACGCGACGGCCGACTTCACCCCCGAGGAGTCCGCGGCCGCCACCGAGAAGCTCAAGGCGGCCGGCGTCACCCTCGCCCTGCGCTCCCGCGAGGAGTTCACCCGCTTCTTCGACGGCCTCGACCTCGTCGAGCCCGGCGTCGAGATCGTGCACCGCTGGCGCCCCGAGCTGGGCGAACCGGTGCCGGGCCAGGACGACGGCGTGATCCCCGGGTACGCGGCGGTGGCCCGCAAGCGGTAGGCCGGGCGCCGAAATTCGGCTGCGCCGCCGCGCGCCCGGCGCCTACGGTGACCGTGGTTCAGGTGCGCAGGCGGCGGATACTTCCGTCGCAAGTCGTCGCTACCCCCCGATCGGCCGGGCCCGCCCCGGCCGACCGGTACTGCCGGTCGCCGCCCCAGGGTCGCCCCCGGCACGCGAAGGTTTACGTCACCGCCGCCGACCCGGATCTCTGAACCACGGCTTCTCTGCGGCCACGGGGGTGGCGACAGCCGCTCGCCACCTGTCACTCCGGCGGCAGCACCCCGCACAGCGCCTCCACCGCTGCCCCGTACGCGTGTTCGGCGGGGGCCGCGTACCCCACCACCAGGCCGTCGTCCGGCGTCGTCGCCGTATCCGGATGCCGGAACGCGGCGAGGCCGTCGAGGGCGATGCCCTCCCATGCGGCGGCCTTCACCGCCGACCGCTCGCTGCCGGGCGGCAGCCGCAGCACCGCGTGCAGTCCGGCCGCGATGCCCGTCACCTCGATGTGCGGCGCGTGCGCGGCCAGCGCGGCGACGAGCCGGTCACGCCGGCGCCGGTACCGCTGCCGCATCCGCCGCACATGACGGTCGTACGACCCCGAGACCACGAAGTCCGCGAGCGCGAGCTGGTCCGGGACGCTCGCCCAGCCCTCCCGCTCGCCCTTCGCCGCGAGCACGGGCTCCACATACCGCTCCGGCAGGACCATCCAGCCCAGCCGCAGCGCCGGTGACAGGCTCTTGCTGACCGACCCGACGTGGATCACGCGTTCCGGATCGAGGCCCTGGAGCGCGCCGACGGGCCTGCGGTCGTACCGGAACTCGCCGTCGTAGTCGTCCTCGACGACCACCGCCCCGCGCGCCCGCGCCCAGTCGATCACGGCCGCCCGTCGCTCCGGGTGCAGCGGGCCACCGGTCGGGAACTGGTGCGCGGGCGTGAGCAGCACGGCCCGTTCCCGCCCGAGCGCGTCCACCCGCGCGCCGTGCCCGTCCACCGGGAGCGGCACCGTTCGTACGCCGGCCGCCGCGAGCAGCTCCCGGTGGAAGCCGAGCCCGTACGCCTCCACGCCCAGCGGGCCCCGCAGCACCCCACCGTCACTCTGCCCGCCACCCTGACCGCTCCGCCCGGCCGGCCCGCTCCGGCCGAACAGCAGCCGCAGCGCGTGCGCGAAGCCGGAGCAGACGACGATCCGGTCCGGGTCGGTCCGCACGCCACGCGCGCGTGCCAGATATTCCGTCAGCGCCTCCCGCAGCTCCCGTCGCCCGGCGGGATCGCCCGGCCCGAACGCCTCGCTCGGCGCCGCCTGGAGCGCCCGCCGGTACGAGGCCGCCCAGGCCGCCCGCGGGAACGCGGACCCGTCCGGCACGCCCTGCCGCAGATCGTGCCGGGGCCCACCGGCGAGCTGCGGTGCCTTCACGGGCGTCCGTGCGGCGTGCGGCAACGGTTCCGCCCGGTCCGCGACCCGGGTGCCCGAGCCCTGCCGGGCGGTCAGCCAGCCCTCGGCGACCAGCTCGGC
>NZ_JBSGDB010000422.1:0-7671 GCF_053602155.1 Streptomyces sp. NPDC004561 | reverse complement strand
CTGGCTAACGTCGTCGCCCTGGAGGAGTTGCTGCACGTCGGCGGTGAGGGCGGCGACCGGCTCAGCTTCATGGACACGCTGGAGGTGCATGGACCGGGTCTCCCAGCTCGCCGTCGCCGCCTGCCGGGCCGCCCTGGGGCACGCGAACGCGCACGGCGACGCGGCCGCCACGGCCGCGACCGGCGTGGTGCTCGGCACCGGGATCGGTCCGATGGAGAGCAGCGAGCGGTTCACCGCCCCGGTGCTGTCCGCGGGCGCGCAGGCCGCGAACCCGGCCGTGTTCCCGGCCACCGTGTACAACGGCGCGGCCGGTCAGGTCGCCATGGCCCTCGGTACCAAGGGACCGACGTCGACGCTGACTTCGGGCCACGCGGCGGGCGCCGCCGCCCTGGGCGTCGCGTACGACATGCTGCGCACCGGTCGCGCCGAGCGGCTGCTGGTGCCCGCGGTGGAGGCCTTCTCGCCGGGCGCGCTGGCCGCGTACCGCGGCATCCCGCTGTTCGGTACGGCGGCCGGGCGCCGGTACACGCTCGCCGAGGCCGGTATCACGCTGGTGCTGGAGCGCCGGGAGAGCGCCGAGCGGCGCGGTGCCCCGATCCACGCCGTGGTCCTGGGCCACGCGACCGTCTCGGACGCCTGCGGCATCGGCCGCTGGGACCCGTCGGGCGAGGGCGTGGAGCGGGCGATGCGCGCGGCGCTGGAGGGCGCCGGGCTGCGCCCCGGGGACGTCGGGGCCGTCTGGGCGAACGCGGCGGGTCTCGCCGCCGCCGACCGTCCCGAACGGGCCGCTGTTCAGCGGGTGTTCGACCTGGACCGGGTGCGGTTCGAGACCCCGAAGCGGGTGCTCGGCGAGCCGGCCGGCGCGGGTGCCCACCTGTCGGCGGTCCTCGCCGTCGGCGCCTGGCGCGACGGCCGCACCCACCGCCCCGTCGTGGTCAACAGCTCGTCCCTCGGCGGCACCCACACCTCGCTCGTCCTTTCCCCCGCCCCCCTGCACGCAACGGAGCCCGGCCGATGACCACCGCCTACGACGTGAAGATCCTCTCCACCGGCGGCTATGTGCCCGGTGATCCGCTGGACAACGCCGCGCTGGAGAAGTACGTCGGGCCGCTGCCGGACGACGTCCTCGACGGCATCCAGGTCAAGACCCGGTACTGGATGATCGACCCGGCCACAGGCGAGCACGTGATCAACAACAGCCGGATGGCCGAGCGTGCCTCCCGGCAGGCCCTGGAACGGGCCGGTGTGGAGCCCGGCGAGGTCGACCTGATCGTGGTGTGCACGGCGACGCCGGAGTACACGCTGCCCAATGTGGCCACCACCCTGCAGCACTACCTGGGCCTGGAGAGCATCGCCGCGATCGAGATCCGCGGGGCCTGCGCGGGCTGGGTGCAGGCACTCGACCTGGCCAGGCGGCAGCTGTCCGACGGGACGGCGCGCACCGCCCTCGTGGTGGGCAGCGAGTCCGTCTCGCCGCTGATGGCGCCGCTCTTCCTGGACAAGGACCCGGCGCGCGTGCGGATGCGGGACCGGCTGACGCTGTACACGTTCGGCGACGGCGCGGGGGCCGTGGTGCTGCGGGCCGAGCCCACGGATGACCCGGCCGGCCCGTGGGCGGACGCGTCCACCTTCGTCAACGCCTGCGTGGGCGGCCTGCGCAAGCCGGGGATGGAGATCATCGGCGGCGGTACGGACGTGTCGCAGGCGGAGCAGCTGCGCCGCCGCCAGCTGATCCAGATGAAGATCGACGTGCCGGGCACCTCGTCCTTCGGGCCGCAGGTGTTCGTCCGCGCGATCCAGGAGCTGACACGCAAGGAGGGCCGCCCGCTCGGGGAGTTCGACGCGATCGTGCTGCCGGAGGGCAACGCCGACTACTTCGCCGGCGAGTACGAGTCCGCCGGTCTGTCCGCCGAGGAGAACCAGGCGCTCACCGGGCGGATCGTGGAGAACCTGGCCGATGTGGGGGCCACCGGTTCCGCCGCGGTGCCGCTGTCGCTGGACGCGGGCTGGACCTCGGGACGCATCCGCCCCGGCCACCGCATCGTGCTGCTCGGCATCGAGGCCAGCCGGTACGTCTACACCGGCCTCACGGTGACCTGGCAGGCGCCGGTCCCGGCCTGAACCCTCCCCAGCAAGACCACCACAGCCCCCGCCCCAGTCATTCAGACGTAATGCGTCATTCCAAGGAGACACATCGCATGGCAATCGGACACCGCACGCTGGGCAAGCCCGGTCTCGACGTCTCCGCCCAGGGGCTCGGCTGCATGGGCATGACGATCGGCTACGGCGAAACGGACGCGACGGAAGCACTCGCCACCATCCACCGGGCGCTGGAGCTCGGCGTCACCCTGCTCGACACCGCCGACATGTACGGCCCGTACGCCAACGAGGAGCTGATCGGCCGCGCCGTCGCCGGGCGCCGCGACGAGGTCGTGCTCTCCTCCAAGGTGGGCAGCGAGATCGACGCCGACGGCCGGCTGACGTGGCAGGTCAACGGCCGCCCCGACTACATCCGCCGGGCGATCGAGGGCACCCTGCGCCGCCTGGGCACCGACCACCTCGACCTCTACTACCTGCACCGGGTCGACCCCGACGTCCCCGTGGAGGAGTCCTTCGGCGCGCTCGCCGAACTCGTCCAGGCCGGACTCGTCCGCCACCTGGGGATCTCCGAGGCCGGGCCCGAGAGCATCCGGCGCGCCCACGCGGTGCACCCGCTGACCGCCGTACAGACCGAGTACTCGCTGTTCACCCGCGACGTCGAGGTCAACGGCGTACTGGAGACCGTGCGCGAGCTGGGCATCGGCTTCGTGGCCTACAGCCCGCTCGGCCGCGGCTTTTTGACCGGCACCATCCGCGACACCTCCGACATCCCCGACGGCGGCTTCGACTTCCGGCGCATCGCGCCCCGCTTCGAGGACGAGAACATCCGCCGGAACCTGCCCGTGGTCGACCGGCTCAGCGACCTCGCCGCCGCGGCCGACACCACCGTCACCCGCCTGGCGCTCGCCTGGGTGCTCTCCCGCGGCCAGGACGTGGTCGCCATCCCCGGCACCAAGCGCCGCACCTACCTGGAGGAGAACGTCTCCGCGAGCGACGTGCGGCTCACCGACGACGTCCTGGCGGCGATCGACTCCATCGCCCCCTACGGCATCACGGCCGGCGACCGCTACCCGGCCAAGGAGATGCCCCAGCTGAGCCGCTGACGCCCCGCTCGCACGCAAGCCATCCGCCCCGACTCCCGGGAGAAAGACATGTCCGCACAAGCACCCCGGCCCATCCGCCGGGTCCTCATCGCCGGCGGCGGGCTCGGCGGTCTCGCCACCGCACTGGCCCTCCAGCAGCAGGGCATCGAGTCCGTCGTCTTCGAGCGCGCGCCCGAACTGCGCGACGGCGGCGCGGGACTGCACATCTTCACCAACGGCATGCTCGCCCTGGCCCACCTCGGGCTCGCCGAGAAGGTCACCGAGATCGCCCCCGTCCAGTCCGTGTGCCGCTTCGCGACCTCGACCGGCCGGGCCATCGGCACCTACCCGGTGGGCGAGTTCATCGAGCGCTACGGGCAGCCCACGGTCGCCATCGGCCGCTCCGACCTGCACGGCATCCTGCGCGACGCCGTGGACGCGCCCATCGTCACCGGCGCCGAGGTCACCGGGTACACCGAGCACGCCGACGGGGTGAGCCTGCACTTCGCCGACGGCACCTGCGAGGACGGCGACCTGCTGATCGGCGCCGACGGCGTCCACTCCGCCGTGCGCGCCGGCCTGCTCGGCCCCCAGCCGCCCGACTACACCGGCTACATCGCCTGGCGCGGTCACGCGAAGATGACCCCCGAGGAGTTCGAGCCCGGCAGCTTCCAGGCCCTGTTCGGCCCCGGGACCCGCTTCACGTACTACGACATCGCCCCCGGCGTCGTGCACTGGATGAGCGTCGCCAACGGCCCCGCGGGCGGCCGCGACGAGGGCACCCCCGAGCAGACCCTGGACATGCTGCGTGCCCGGCACGCCGGCTGGACCGACCCGGTGCAGCGGATCCTCGACGCCACCGTGCCGGAGAGCATCCTCCGCGGCGACGTGGTGGACCGCAAGCCCGACCCGGTCTGGGGACGGGGCCGGGTCACCCTGCTCGGCGACGCCGCGCACGCCGTCAGCTTCAACATCGGACAGGGCGCCTGTCTGGCCGTCGAGGACGCTCTCGTGCTGGCCGAACACCTTGCCGCGCCCGGTGCCACCGTCACCGACGCGCTGCGCGGCTACGAGGCCGAGCGGCAGCAGCGCACCCGGCCGATGCAGCTGCTCGCCCACCGCATCGGTGTGATGGGCGCGTTGCAGAACCCGGCCGCCATCTGGCTGCGCGACCGGGTGCTGAAACTCGGCTGGTCCCGCACCTTGCGCACCACGGAACTCGAACACGTCGCCTATGCCACGCGGTGGGCCTCGAACGCCGCCGCCGCGGCGTGAGCGCGCTCGTAGACGCCCAGGATGATGAGAGGACTGCTGCTGTGACCACTGCGACCACCACGAACCCCGCGCTGACGGCGTGGGAGAGCACCGAGGAACGCAACAAGGCGAGCATCCGGCGCGTCTTCGCCGAGTTCGTCAACCGGGGCGACTTCTCCGTCGTGGACGAGCTCTACCGGCCGGACGTCGTCGACCACGAGGGCCTGCCCGGGGCGCCCCAGGGCGCCGAGGGCGTGAAGTACACCATCGGCGGACTGCGTGAGGCGTTCCCCGACTTCCACGTCACCATCGAGGACATCAGCGCACACGGCGACATGGTCGTCATCCACAACACCTGGCGCGGCACCCACCTCGGCGACCTGCTGGGCGTCGCGCCCACCGGCCGCTCGTTCGTCTCCGTCGGCATCGTCGTCTGGCGGTTCGACGAGGAGGGCAAGATCGCCGAGCGCTGGGCGCACGGGGTGGCGTCCAACCTGTTCGCCGCACTCGGCATGCGGATGCTGGCGCCCCGCAAGGGCGGCCGGCGCAGCGCGCAGGGCACCCGGTCCGTGATGCGCACCGTGCCGCTGCGCAACGGCAAGCCCATGGCCTGGCACCGGCTCACCCAGGAACTGCAGGGGCCGCGCCTGCGCGAGTACGAGGCCTCCCGGCGACGGCTCGGCATCACCCACGAGGTGCTGCGCATCGACCCGCGGCCGAACCGGGACTACGTGATCGTGGAGTTCGAGACCGCGGACCCGGAGCGGACCAGGAAGCGCTGGGCGGAGTCGAAGGACCCCTTCGACCTGTGGCTGCGCGAGCAGATCCTCGACATCCACGGCGAGGACCCCTGGGCCGGACCCGCCAGTCCCTGCGAGTCGATCGGCCTGACCTGGACGGCGCCGCAGCGGCTCGTCCCGGACCGCGCCGACGGGTCCCGCTGAGCGGGGCACGGCCTGCCGACCGGTGTTCGAGCCGTTTTCCAGGGCCGGTCGGCAGACTGGGGTCCTCCCCCGGCCGCCCAAGGAGAGGCCTCCTGCCCGCCGCACCGGCGCCGGCCGCAGGCCGGGGAGGCCCGCCCGCAGGGCATCCGGACCGACGGGTCCGCGCCGAACATCCCCCGCCGGCGCGGACCCGTCCACCTGTTCTCCCCCACCCGACGTCAGCGCAGCAGCGCCTCGATGTCCGGGACGAGGTCCGCGGGCTGCGGCATACGGGCGATGGTCAGGCCCAGACGGGCCGCCTCGGGCAGCACACGGCCGCCGTTGACCAGCTCGGCGATGTGGAAGCGCAGCCGCAGCATGCTGGGGTCGCCCGCCAGTTCGTCGTCGGACAGACAGCGGCCGATGCCGGCCGCCTCCAGGCGCGCCCCGGCCCGCCGCTCCTCCTCCCCCGCGGGCAGCACCAGCTGGGAGATGCCGAACCGGGCCGCCGCGTACACGACCCCCTCGTCGCCGCCGTGCACGACGGCGACGCAGCCGGGCAGCAGCAGGCTCCAGGGATGGTCGTCGCCGGTCAGTTCGAGCAGTTCAAGGCCGAGGCTCCCGACGGCCTCGGCGGCCCGCCGGAAGAGCCGCGCGCGGCGCCGGTCCTGCGGCCGGGACCCGGCCGGCGCCCCGGTGACGCAGACACGCGGCACCGGCGCGAGAGCCGTGAGCCGGAGCGTCGGCTTCCCCGGCAGTTCGTACGCGTCGCAGCGCACCGGCCAAGCTCCGGGCTCCGGCCGCTCCCGCAGCGGCGGCGGGCAGGGGTCGATCCAGACGGTCGGCCGCGGCGACAACGGCGGGTGGGCGTAGGGGAGATAGCCGATGGTGGGCACCCCGGACGTGGCCGCCATGGCGGTCGAGTCGGGGCACAGCGGATCGTGGACCACCAGGTCGGGCCGCCACGCCCGGCCGAACTGCTGCGGGCCGGCCAGGACCGGGACGAGTCCGGCCCGGGCCACACGGTGGCGGGCCCGGGCCGGACAGCAGAAGCGGACCTCGTTGCCGGCCGCCTGGACCGCCCTGGCGAGCAGGACGAGTCGCAGCACGGCCGGCATGCCGAGGCCTCCAGAGAACAGCACGCGCACGGTTCCTCCTTGCGGAGTCACCCGGCGAAGCGGTCGAGCAGCCGCCCGGCCCCGGGGTCGATGTCCAGCGCCGGATCGCTGCCGAGCACGGCCCGCTGCAGACGCTGCAGACGCTGTGAGGGTTCGATGCCCAGCTCCTCCACCAGGTGGCCGCGCAGGTTCTGGAAGACCTGCAGCGCGGCGGAGGGGCGCCCCGCCCGGTAGAAGGCCACCATGGACTGGGCGTGCAGACCCTCGTGCAACGGGTGCCGGGCGGTCAGCGCGGTGAGTTCGGTCAGCAGTTCGGCGTGGCGGCCGAGCCGCAGCTCGACGTCGTTGCGCCGCTCCATCACCCCGAGGCGGCTCTCCTCCAACCGCATCGCCTCGATTTCGAGCAACGGCCCGGTGCGCACGTCGACCAGGGCGGGGCCCCGCCACAGGCCGAGGGCCTCCCGGAAGAGCTCCGCGGCCTTCTGGTTGTCGCCGCGGTCGTAGGCGCGCTGACCCAGGGAGGACAGCCGGTCGTACTCGTGCACGTCGATGCTGCCGGGCTCCGCGTGCAGGAGGTATCCCCCCTGCCTGGTCAGCAGCACTTCCTTGGAGCCACCGGGTTCGCCCTGCAGCGCTTTCTCCATGCAGCGCCGCAGCTGGAGGATGTACGTCTGCAGCGTGGTGAGCGCGCTGCGCGGCGGGGCGTCGCCCCAGATCTCCTCCATCAGCGCGGACACCGGCAGGACCTGGTTGGCGTAGATGGCGAGCAGTGTCAGGATCTGCCGCGGCTTCGCCGCTGTGGGCAGGATCGGAACGCCCCTCAGCTCGGCGTCCAAAGACCCCAGAACGAAGATTCGCATGCGGCCCCCCTTTTTGTGTCTGTCGTAGGACCTCGAACCTCCCATGCGGCCCGCTGGACGGACAGTGCGTCACTCCTCCTCTACCGGGTGTCTTCGTCCTGCCCGGGGTGTGACCGATTCATGGTCCACGTGGTCCGCGGGACCGGCCGACCGGCCGAAGGGGTCCCGGACATGGCGGAGGGGGCGGGGGGGGCCGACCGGCCGCGGGGGGGGGGGGCCGGGGGGGGCCCCCCACGTGGGGCGGGCCCCCCCGGGGCTCTGCGAGCCCGCCCCCCACCCCGCCGCCTCCATGGACGACGCCTGCGACACCATCATCCGCGCCCTGAACACCCGC
>NZ_JBSGDB010000421.1:0-7683 GCF_053602155.1 Streptomyces sp. NPDC004561 | reverse complement strand
CTCCTGGCCGATCGCGTCGGCGACGCGCGGCTCGACGGCGCGGATCACGTCGAGAGCGGCGCGGAAGGCGGTGGACTCTGTGGAGAGGGGCTGCTCTCCTTGCCCCGCCCCGACAGCGCGTCGCGCATCCGGTCGACCAGGCCCGCGCCCGGGGCCAGCAGCTTGTTGGCCGGGGGAGTGTCCGGGGCCGACGGGTGCGGACGGGTCGGAGCCATCTTCTTCGCGCGACGCACCTTGTCGCCCAGCTCCATCAGCGCCTCGGGAGGACAGGCGGCCTCCAGGCGGGGGAAGAGGTTCTGCTCCTCGTCCAGGATATGTGACCGGGTCTCGCTCATCAGCTGTGCCATGAGCGTGTCGAACCGGGCGTCGTCCGCCTGCAGGCCCTCGAGGTCCTTCATGATCTGCTCGGCCTTGGCGTGGTCCTCGAGCTCCTTGTCGGCCAGGGCTGCCCCGCCCGCCATGTGCTCGCGCACCGCCGGGTACAGGTACTCCTCCTCCGCGACCGAGTGGCGCACCAGCTCGATCGTGGCCTGGTCGGCGAGGTTCTTGCGTTCCTTGGAGCCGGGCGGCAGCGCCTCGATACGGCCGAAGAACTCCTCGACCTCGCGGTGGTCGGTCGTCAGCTCCTGGATGACGTTTCCGCCGTGACCCATGTCGATACCTCCTGCGAGAGACGCGGCGACCGTGAGCGGCCGACCGTCGCCGCGCCGAGTGCCCCGCGCTCCGCGCACTACACGACCGCCCGCACCCGTTCAGGCCATCGTGTGGAGGGGCGCGGGGACCTGGTCGGCCCCGGTGGCGGTCGGCGGTGCGTGGGGGTGCGGCGCGTCCTGGGCGGCGGTCAGCGGTCGTCGGTGTGGGGTGGCGGTACGGGGGGATCCGGTTCGCCGTGGGTGACGGCCGCCCGCGTCGTTATGAGGGCGCGTAGCCATCCGGTCCTGCCCGGCTGGCGGCACGGTCTGCCCCGGGCGATCGGTGCCCGCGTCGGGGGGCCGTGGCGATCCGGTCTGCCCCGGGCGTCGGCCACCCCGGTCGGATGGCAGCCCGCACCCATCCGGCCTGCCCCGTCGACGGCCGCCCGCGCCCGTGGGTGACGCCCCGCGGGCTCAGTGACCCAGCGCCGGCCCGCCCGGATCGCGAGCCTTCGCGACACCCGCGATTCGCCCGGCGGCGATCACTGGGCTCCGCGGGCCGCCGGCCGCCCGGCAGGCGCGGGGTCGCCGATCAGCAGACCCCTCCCGGCCGCCCGCCCAGGGCACCGCGCTGTCGTCGGGGCTCCGCGTGCACCGGAGTCGCGCGAGTGGCCGCCCCACCGGACAATGAGAGTCCAACGAGTGAAACCAACTGGCAGGGGGAACACCGCTGCCAGTGCCGTCCAGCCAGTGGCGGCCGATCAGGGCGGTCCTCCGGATCAGCGGGACCCGAGCCCTGTCCTCTTCCTGCGCAACGGGCCGGCCGAGCCGGGCCCGGCGACGCGGTGCGCGCCGAACTCCCCACGCGGGAGCGCTTCTCGGGACGCGGACGTCGTGGACGAAGGACGACAAGGAATAGCCCCCCATGACTGGTGACACACCGTTCTCCTGGCGGCGTGCCCTCGTGACCGGCGGCGCCGGCTTCCTCGGTTCCCATCTGTGCGAACGGCTCCTGGATTCAGGCGTCGAAGTCGACTGCGCCGACAACCTGGCCTGCGGGCGCCGCGAGAACGTCGGCCACATCGACGACCGGCCCGGATTCCGGTACGTGCACTGCGACGTCTCCGCGCCCGACTGCGCGGCGCGCCTGCCCGGCCCGTACGACCTGGTGCTGCACTTCGCCTGCCCCGCCTCGCCCGCCGACTACCTGCGCATGCCCCTGGAGACCCTGGACGTGGGCAGCCTCGGCACCCGCAACGCCCTGGGGATCGCCGCCCGCGACGGCGCCCGCTTCCTGCTCGCCTCCACCTCCGAGGTGTACGGCGATCCGCAGGTCCACCCGCAGCACGAGGGCTACTGGGGCAACGTGAACCCGGTCGGACCGCGCAGCGTGTACGACGAGTCCAAACGCTTCGCTGAGGCCCTCGTCACCGCGCACGCCGGCACCAGGGGCACGAACGCCGGGATCGTTCGGCTGTTCAACACCTACGGGCCGCGCATGCGGGCCCACGACGGCCGCGCGGTACCCACCTTCATCTGCCAGGCCCTGGCCGGGGAGCCGGTCACCGTGACCGGCGACGGCACCCAGACCCGCTCCCTGTGCTACGTGGACGACACCGTCGACGGCGTCCTGCGGGTGGCCGCGAGCAGGTCGGTGCGCCCCGTGAACATCGGCGGCAGCGACGAGATCACCGTCGCCGACCTGGCCCGCCGGGTGGTCGCCCTCACCGGCTCCCGCTCGCCGATCGCCTACATCGACCGGCCCGTCGACGACCCCGGCCGGCGCCGGCCCGACACCACCCTCGCCCGCGAACTGCTCGGCTGGTCGCCGCAGATCCCCTGGGAGGAGGGCCTGAAACAGACCATCGCCTACTTCGCCGCCCGGCCCCCCGAACCGGTCCCGCGGGAGGAGGACCCGGCACCGCAGCCCTGACCCCCCGACCGCCCGCCGCCCTGGAGACAGCGCATGCACGTCCTCGGTATCAACGCCCTCTTCCACGACCCCGCCGCCGCCCTGATCACCGACGGCAAGGTCGTGGCGGCCGCGGAGGAGGAGCGGTTCTCGCGCCGCAAGCACGGCAAGCGGCCGGTGCCGTTCTCCGCCTGGGAACTGCCCGAGCAGTCGGCCCGCTGGTGCCTGAAGCAGTCCGGCCTCACCCCGCCCGACCTGGACGCCGTCGCCTACTCCTACGACCCCGCGCTCGCCCGCCCCGCCGAGCGGATGGGCCTGTACGACCCCTGGGACCACCTGCGCCAGGAGTACGCCCGCAAGGCCCCGGATTTCCTCGCCGAGGCGCTGCCCGGACTGGACCCGGCCAAGGTCCGCTTCGTCCCGCACCACGTGGCGCACGCGGCCTCCGCCGGCCCGGTCTCGCCGTACCCGGACTGCGCCGTCCTCGTCCTGGACGGCCGCGGCGAGTGCGGCTCCCACCTGGCCGGCCGCTGCACCAACCGCGAACTCACCGTCCTCGGCACCCAGGAACTCCCCGACTCCCTGGGCCTGTTCTACGAGGACCTCACCCAGCACCTCGGCTTCCTGCGCAGCAGCGACGAGTTCAAGGTGATGGCGCTCGCCTCCTACGGCACCCCGCGCTTCGCCGACCGGCTGCGCCCCTACGTCCACGCCGACGACCGGGGCGGTTTCCGGGCCCGGCCCGTCCCCTGGGCCGAGCTGGTCCCGCCGCGCCCGGCCGGCGGAGCCTGGAGCCGGGACCACGCCGACCTCGCCGCCAGCGCCCAGCTGTGCCTGGAGGAGGCCCTGCTCGCCCTGGCCGGATGGCTGCGCGAGCGCACCGGCGAGGACGCCCTCGCCATGGCCGGCGGAGTCGCCCTGAACTGCGTGGCCAACACCCGGCTGTGGCGGGAGAGCGGCTTCCGGCACGTGTGGGTGCAGCCCGCCGCGGGCGACGCCGGAACGGCCCTGGGCGCGGCCGCGCACATCGCCGGCCAGAAGGACACCCTGGAGCCGATGACGACCGCCGCCCTCGGCCGTGGCTGGAGCGACGCCGAGCTGCGCCGGTGGCTGGAGCGGGCGGCCGTACCGTACGAGGAACCCGCCGACATGGCCGAGACGGCCGCCGAGGCGCTGGCCGCCGACGGGATCGTCGCCTGGTTCCAGGGCCGCAGCGAGTACGGGCCGCGCGCGCTCGGCCACCGCTCGCTGCTCGCCCACCCCGGGCACGCGGCGAACCTGGAGCGGCTCAACGCGGTCA
The DNA here is from genome assembly GCF_053602155.1 of Streptomyces sp. NPDC004561. Lineage (NCBI taxonomy): Bacteria > Bacillati > Actinomycetota > Actinomycetes > Kitasatosporales > Streptomycetaceae > Streptomyces > Streptomyces sp. NPDC004561. The sequence goes on along the minus strand of NZ_JBSGDB010000421.1, from coordinate 3,839 downwards.
AGGGACGCGAGGAGTTCCGGCCCGTCGCCCCGATGGTGCTCGCCGAACGGGCGGCCGAGCTGTTCGACGGGCCGCTGCCCAGCCCGCACATGCTGTTCGTGCACGACGTCGCCGCCGACTGGAAACCCCGCATCCCGGCCGTCGTGCACGTCGACGGCACGGCCCGCATCCAGACCGTGGACCGCGCCGAGGAGCCCCTGGTGGCCCGGATGATCGACGGCTTCGAACGGCGCACCGGACTGCCCGTGGTGGTCAACACCAGCCTGAACACCGCCGGACGGCCCATGGTCGACGACCCCCGGGACGCCCTGGAGTGCTTCGGCTCGGCCCCCGTGGACCTGCTGGTCCTCGGCCCGTTCGCGATCCGCCGCGGGAGGGCCTTCATATGACCGGCGCACCCGCCTACACCGTCGTCGTCCCGACGATCGGCCGCCCCTGCCTCGCCGACTGCCTGCGCGCGCTCGCCCGGGCGGACGGGCACCCGCCGCACGCGGTGGTCCTCGTCGACGACCGGCCCACGCCCGACGGCGATCTGCCGCTGGAGGCCGCCGGGCCGCTGCTCGACCGGGTACGGACCCTGCGCACCTGCGGCAAGGGCCCGGCCGCGGCCCGCAACGCCGGCTGGCGGACCGTCACGACCCCCTGGACGGTCTTCCTCGACGACGACGTCCAGGTGCTGCCGGACTGGTCCCGGCTGCTCGCCGAGGACCTGCGGGAGGCCGGCGAGGACGTCGGCGGCATCCAGGGGCGGCTGCGTGTCCCCCTGCCCCCGGACCGTCGGCCCACCGACTGGGAACGCAACACCAAGGGCCTGGAGAGCGCCGCCTGGGCCACCGCCGACATGGCCTACCGCACCGAGGCGCTCAACCGGGTCGGCGGCTTCGACGAGCGTTTCCCGCGCGCTTTCCGCGAGGACGCCGACCTCGCCCTGCGTGTGCAGCGGGCCGGCTGGTCGCTGTGCCGGGGCAGGCGGGTCACCCGGCACCCGGTCCGCCCCGCCCACTGGTGGGCCTCGTTGCCCGCGCAGCGCGGCAACGCCGACGACGCGCTGATGAACCGGCTGCACGGCCCCGACTGGTGGGCCCGCGCCCGGGCGCCCCGCGGCCGGCTGCACCGCCATCTCGTGGTCACCGGCGCCGCGCTCGCCGGGGCCGCCTGCGCCCTCGCCGGCCGTCGCCGCGCCGCCGTCGCCTGCGCCGCCCTGTGGACGCTGGGCACCGCCGAGTTCGCCCTCGCCCGTATCCTGCCCGGCCCCCGCACAGCCCGCGAGATCGCCGGGATGCTCGGCACCAGCGTGCTCATCCCGCCCCTCGCCGTGCGGCACTGGCTGCGCGGAATCGTACGCCACCGGCACGCCGAGCCCCTCGGAGGTGCCGGGTGACGGGCGTGTGCGCCGTACTGTTCGACCGCGACGGCACCCTGGTGGCGGACGTCCCGTACAACGGCGACCCCGACCGCGTCACCCTGCTGCTCGGCGCGGCGGAGGCCGTCGCCCTCGCGCGGAGCGCCGGACTGCCGACCGGCGTGGTCAGCAACCAGTCCGGCATCGCCCGCGGGCTGCTCACCACCGAGGACGTGCGCCGGGTCAACCGGCGCGCCGACGAACTGCTCGGCGGAGTGGACGCCTGGCTGTTCTGCCCGCACGCCCCGGACGCCGGCTGCCCCTGCCGCAAACCCCGGCCCGGCCTCGTCCTCACCGCCGCCGCCCGGCTGGGCGTCCCGGCCACCGCATGCCTGGTCATCGGGGACATCGCGGCGGACGTGCTGGCCGCCCACGCGGCGGGCGCCCGGGGCGTCCTCGTCGCGAACGCGGCCACCGCGCCGGCCGAGGCCGCACGACTCGCCGGGCAGTCCGCGCCGGACGTGCTCACCGCCGTACGGAACGCCCTCGGACCCCGCCCCGGGAGGCGGTCACGATGAGGGCGCTCGTCGTCCGACTCGACAGCTTCGGCGACGTCCTGCTCGCGGGCCCCGCCGTCCGCGCCGTCGCCGCCCACTGCGCGCACCTGACGATGCTGTGCGGGCCGCGCGGCGCGGACGCCGCCCGGATGCTGCCCGGAGTCGACGACGTACTGGTCTGGGAGTCGCCCTGGGAGGGCTTCGAACCGCCCCCGGTGAACCCGACGGACATCGGCGCCCTGGTCGGACGGCTGCGCGCCGGGGCCTACGGCGCCGCGCTCGTCCTCACCTCCTTCCACCAGAGCCCCCTGCCCACCGCGCTGTTGCTGCGCCTCGCGGGGATCGGCCGCATCGGCGCCGACAGCGTCGACCACCCAGGGCGTCTGCTCGACATCCGCCACCGGCGCCTCGCGGGCCGCCACGAGGCCGAGGCGGCCCTCGACACGGCAGCCGCCATGGGCTTCCTGCCGCCCCCCGGCGACGACCGGCGGCTGCGCGTGCTGCCGCCCCCGGACACCAGCGGCCTCACCGGTGACGGCCCCTACGTCATCCTGCACCCCGGCGCCAGCGCGCCCGCCCGTGCCTGGAGCCCGCGGCGGTGCGCCGAGGCGGCCGCGCTGCTCGCCGACGCCGGGCACCGCGTGGTCGTCACCGGCGGCCCGCACGAGACCCTGCTCACCCGGTGCGTGAGCGGCGACCTGGCCGTGGACCTCGGCGGCCGGACCACCCCGCGCACCCTCGCCGGAGTGCTGCGCCTGGCGGACGTCGTGATCAGCGCCAACACCGGGCCCGCGCACCTCGCCGCCGCCGTCGGCACCCCGGTCGTGTCGCTGTTCGCCCCGGTGGTCCCCGCCGAACGCTGGGCGCCCTACGGCGTTCCCGTCATCCTGCTCGGCGACCAGTCGGCGCCGTGCGCGGACACCCGGGCCCTCGTCTGCCCGGTGCCCGGCCACCCCTGCCTGGACGAGGTCACCGGACAGGACGTGGTGCGCGCCGTGCACAAGCTCATCCAGGAGCGGCACTCATGAACATCCTCGTCTGGCACGTGCACGGATCGTGGCTCACCGCCTTCGTGCAGGGCCCGCACACCTACCTGGTCCCGGTCACCGAGGACCGCGGACCCGACGGACTCGGCCGGGCCGTGACCTGGGACTGGCCCCGCAGTGTGCGCGAGCTGACGCCCAGGGAGCTGTGGGACCACGACATCGACCTGATGGTCCTGCAACGCCCGCACGAACTCGACCTGGCCCTGCGGTGGACCGGCCGCCGCCCCGGAGTGGACGTGCCCGCCGTGTACGTCGAGCACAACAGTCCCGAGGAGACCCCGGAACGCCAGCTCCACCCGCTGGCCGGACAGTCGCGGATCCCGGTCGTGCACGTCACCCACTTCAACCGGCTGATGTGGGACGGCGGCCGGGCCCCGACCGAGGTCGTCGAGCACGGCATCGTCGACCCCGGCCCGCTGTGGACCGGCACCGAACGGCGCGCCGCCGTCGTCGTCAACGAGCCCGTGCGCAGGGGCCGTACCACCGGAACGGACCTGCTGCCCCGCTTCGCCGGGTCCGCGCCCCTGGACGTCTTCGGGATGCGCACCGAGGGACTCGCCGAGCACCTGGGCCTGCCGCCCGAACGCTGCCGCACCCGGGACCTGCCCCAGCGCGAACTCCACCGCGAGATGGCCAGGTGCCGCCTCTATCTGCACCCGGTGCGCTGGACCTCCCTCGGACTGTCCCTGCTGGAGGCCATGTTCCTGGGCATGCCGGTGGTGGCTCTGGACACCACCGAGGTCCGCGAGGCCGTACCCGAGGGCGCCGGGGTGGTCTCGAACCGCCTCGACGTCCTGGAGGACGCCGTACGGGCGTTCCTGGCCGAACCGGAGCGTGCCCGTCCGATCGGCGAGGCGGCCCGGGCCGCCGCCCGGGCCCGCTACGGGGAGCGGC
>NZ_JBSGDB010000420.1:0-7683 GCF_053602155.1 Streptomyces sp. NPDC004561 | reverse complement strand
GGTGGGCGAGCGCCGCGTACGTGCCGCGCAGCTCCTCGGGCAGCCCCGGGTGGCGCATGGTCAGGCCCTTACGCACAGGTCGCGCGGGGGTGCTCAGTGGCCGCCCTGCTCCTTGAAGCGCTTGTAGGACCGCTCGATCTCCACCTCGGCGTCGGTGCGGCCCACCCAGTTGGCGCCCTCGACCGACTTGCCGGGCTCCAGGTCCTTGTACACCTCGAAGAAGTGCTGGATCTCCAGGCGGTCGAACTCCGACACGTGGTGGATGTCGCGCAGGTGCTCCACCCGCGGGTCGGTCGACGGAACGCACAGCAGCTTGTCGTCGCCGCCCGCCTCGTCCGTCATGCGGAACATGCCGATCGCGCGGCAGCGGATCAGGCAGCCCGGGAACGTCGGCTCGTCCAGGATGACCAGCGCGTCCAGCGGGTCGCCGTCCTCGCCGAGGGTGTTCTCGACGAAGCCGTAGTCGGTCGGGTAGGCGGTCGAGGTGAAGAGGCGACGGTCCAGACGGATCCGACCGGTCTCGTGGTCCACCTCGTACTTGTTGCGCGAACCCTTCGGGATCTCGATCGTGACGTCGAACTCCACCGGTGGCTCCTCCATGATCAACACATAGTTCTGGTGGTTAAGTGTCCCTCACGCAGGTGTGTGATCGCGAAAGGGGCTGGTGGTCATGCCGGAACTGGGGCCTTGGCGTGCCGCGAGACCGCAGTTGGTGCGGATCGCGAACGCCGTACGACCGCGTCTGGCGCGCGTCGCGACGGCCGCAGGACCGCGGGTCGCGCGGCTGACGCGGACGGTACGACCGCTGATCGCCGACCTCCCCCGTCCCCGCACCCGCAGGACCTGGCAGTACACCGCCGGCGCCGCCACCGCCGGCCTGGCGCTGGCCGCCGGCGTGGTGACCCTGGCGGGGCCCTGGGACGCCGACGGCCAGCGTACGGCCGAGCGGGACCGGGCCGCCGCCCTGGAGCGGGCAGGTGGCGCAGATCACGACGGCTCCGGCACGACGCCGGGGGCGCCCCGGCCCGCCCCGAGCGCCGAGGCCGTCCTGGTGGGCCTGGGCGGCGCCACGAGCCCCGTGGACACCAAGAAGGCCCCGGCGGGCGGAAAGACCTTCTCGGACGTCCTGGGGCCCCTCCTGGGCGTCCCCGCGCTGGGCAACAGCCGCGGGGCGGTGGTCGTCGACGTGGCCACCGGCCGGCGCGTGTACCGCGCCGACGCCGACAAGGGCCTCGCCCCCGCCTCCACCACCAAGATCGCCACCGCCGTCGCCGCCCTGTCCGCCCTCGGCCCCGACCACCGCCTCACCACCCGGGCCGCCCTCGAACCCGACACCGGCGAACTCGTCCTGGTGGGCGGCGGCGACCCGACCCTCACCGCGCACCCGGACACCGGCGGCTCGGCCAGTCTGCGCACGCTCGCCGCGCAGGCCGCGACAGCCCTGGAGAAGCGCGGCATCCACAAGATCAAGCTCTCCTACGACACGACCCTCTACACCGGCCCCGTGCTGCACCCCATCGGCGTCAACGAGAACCTCGCCGCGGTCAGCGCCCTGATGGCCGACGAGGGCCGCACCGACAACTCCGTCAGGGGCCCGGTGGCCCGCGTGGCCGACCCGGCGGCCGACGCGGCCGGCAAGTTCGCGGCCTTTCTCAAGGGCGCGGGCATCACGACCACCCCGCCCGGCCCCTCCAAGGCCACCAGCCGCGCCCAGACCCTCGCCACCGTCACCTCGCCCCCGCTGTCCGCCCTGGTCGAGCGGATGCTGACCAACAGCGACAACGACATCGCCGAGGCCCTGGCCCGCCAGACCGCCCTCGCGAGCGGACAGCCCCCGAGCTTCGACGGCGGCGCCCGGGCGATCCCCGCGCAACTGGCCGAGCTGGGCCTGCCGTTGACGGGCGCCTCCTTCCACGACGGCAGCGGCCTGAGCCGCGACGACAGGGTGACGGCCGACCTCCTCACCGCCCTGCTGGCCAAGGCCGGCGCCCCGGACCACCCGGGCCTGCGCCCCGTCCTGACGGGCCTGCCCGTCGGCGACTTCACCGGCACCCTGGCCAGCCGGTACACCGACGGCGCGGGTGGCCTCGTCCGCGCCAAGACCGGCACGCTGACCGGCGTGAACACCCTGGCGGGCACGGTGGTGGACGCCGACGGCCGTCTGCTGGTCTTCGCCTTCCTCGCCTCGGGCACGACCGACCCCGTGCAGGCCCAGTCGGCCCTGGACCGGACGGCCACGGCCCTGGCGGCCTGCGGCTGCCGGTGACCGGCGCGCCGGGCGGCGGAAGAACCCCGCCGCCGCCCGCCCCCGCGCACGGCCTGCCCGAAGCGGGACCGCTCACGTACCGTTGACGCATGACAGGCTTCGGTGGCACCGCATCTCCCGGGATGGTCGACTGGAACCTCGCGGTGGCAACCGCGACACGGCTCGTACGGCCGGGCCCCGACGTCAGCCGCGACGAGGCCAGGGCCGTCGTCGCGGAGCTGCGCCGGCACGCGAAAGCCTCGGAGGAACACGTCCGGGGCTTCACTCGTATGGGCACCGAGGAGACCCACGACACCCCGGTACTCGTCGTCGACCGCCCCGGCTGGGTCCGGGCCAACGTCGCCGGCTTCCGCGAGATCCTCAAACCCCTGCTGGAGAAGATGCAGGAGCGCCGCGGCGGCAGCCCGGGCAGCGCCGTCCTCGGCGCCGTCGGCGGCAAGGTCACCGGCGTCGAACTCGGCATGCTGCTGTCGTTCCTGTCCTCCCGCGTCCTCGGTCAGTACGAGACCTTCGCCCCGGCCACCCGTGAGCTCCCCGCCGGGGAGAACGGCGGCGGCCGGCTCCTCCTCGTCGCGCCCAACATCGTCCACGTCGAGCGTGAACTCGACGTCGAACCGCACGACTTCCGCCTGTGGGTGTGCCTGCACGAGGAGACCCACCGCACCCAGTTCACGGCCGTCCCCTGGCTGCGCGACCACCTCGAGGGCGAAATCCAGTCGTTCTTGGCGGAGACCGACGTCGACCCCATGACCTTCCTGGAGCGCATCCGGGAGGCCGCCCAGTCCCTCGCCGGCGGCCGCCCCGAGGGCGAGGAGGACGACGGGGGCCGGTCCTTCGTCGAGCTGGTGCAGACCCCCGCCCAGCGGGAGATCCTCGGCCGCCTCACCGCGGTGATGTCCCTGCTGGAGGGCCACGCCGACTACGTCATGGACGGCGTCGGCCCCAGCGTCGTGCCGACCGTCTCCGAGATCCGCGAGAAGTTCCAGCAGCGTCGCGCCAAGGGCGCGTCCCGGCTCGACCAGGCCCTGCGCAAGCTGCTGGGTCTGGATGCCAAACTCAAGCAGTACCGGGACGGCGAACGCTTCGTACGAGCCGTCGTCGACCAGGTCGGCATCGACGGGTTCAACCGCGTGTGGACCTCGCCCAACACCCTGCCCACCAAGACGGAGATCGCCAAACCGGCGGACTGGATCGCACGGGTGCACCGCAAGGCCGAGTCGTGAACGGCACGAGTAAGTCGTGAGACGAATCCGGCCGACGGCAGGCGAACGCCTCTCCAATCACCCGTCCGAGGGACCGTGAGGCATGCGTAGGCGTGCAATGCTCAGGGAACGGCCCGCTTCTGTCACCATCTACACACTCTGAGTGACCGAACCCCGGGCTCACCCCCCGAAAACTTCATGAAGGGAACCGGACATGGGTCCCCATCCTGCGGTCGCGGCGATACGCCTGGCGGTCCGCCGCGTCCTCCACGACATCCTGACCGACCGACCGACCTCCGGCGAGCACCCGGACCAGACAGCCGAGCGGCTCCCCTCCCCGCTCGTGCTCGTCGCGTGCTCCGGCGGCGCCGACTCCATGGCACTTGCCTCCGCGCTCGCCTTCGAGGCCCCCAAGCTCGGCATCCGCGCCGGCGGCGTCACCGTGGACCACGGACTCCAGGCCGGCTCCGACCTCCGCGCCGCGGAGGTCGTCCTGAGGATGCGCGGCCTGGGCCTCGCCCCCGCCGAGTCCGTCGCCGTGAGCGTGGGCCGCGAAGGCGGACCCGAGGCCGCCGCCCGCGACGCCCGCTACGCCGCCCTCGACGCCGCGGCCGTCCGCCACGGCGCCGCCGCGATCCTGCTCGGCCACACCCGCGACGACCAGGCCGAAACCGTCCTGCTGGGCCTCGCCCGCGGCTCCGGCATCCGCTCCCTGTCCGGGATGGCCGCGGTCTCGGGGGCCGACGGCCGTTACCGGCGCCCCTTCCTGCACCTCGACCGGCAGACCGCCCGCAAGGCCTGCATGGTCCAGTCCCTGCCCGTCTGGGACGACCCGCACAACGCGGACCCGGCCTACACCCGCTCCCGACTCCGGCACGAGGGCCTGCCCGCCCTGGAGAAGGCCCTCGGCAAGGGCGTCGTCGAGGCGCTCGCCCGCACCGCCCAGCTCTCCCGCGACGACGCCGACGCCCTCGACGCGTGGGCCAGCCAGGCCGAGGCCTCTGTGCGGGACGCCACGGGCCTGCTCGAGTGCGCCAAGCTCTACGCCCTGCCGCCCGCCGTACGCCGCCGGATCCTGCGCCGCGCCGCCATCGAGGCGGGCGCCCCGGCCGGTTCGCTGTTCGCGCGCCACATCGAGGAAGTCGACCGTCTGATCACCGGCTGGCGCGGCCAGGGGGCCATCAATCTCCCCGGCAGGGTCGTCGCTCAGCGGCAGGGTGGCAGACTGGTGATTCGGCAGGGCTGAATCCCGACCTCCCGGAGCGATCCTCCGGCGGCCGGGCCGGGCAGCCGGAGGCCGTAAGTGCGGGACGACCGAAAGTGATGCGGGTGGACGCGAAAGACATGGGTGCCGACCTCCAGCAGGTGCTCATCACCAAGGAAGAGATCGACGCGAAGCTGGCCGAGCTGGCCGCGAAGATCGACGCGGAGTACGCGGGCAAGGACCTGTTGATCGTCGGCGTCCTCAAGGGCGCGGTGATGGTCATGGCGGACCTCGCCCGGTCGCTGTCCACCCCCGTCACCATGGACTGGATGGCCGTGTCCTCCTACGGCGCGGGCACCCAGTCCTCCGGTGTCGTCCGGATCCTCAAGGATCTCGACACCGACATCAAGGGCAGGCACGTCCTGATCGTCGAGGACATCATCGACTCCGGCCTGACCCTGTCCTGGCTGATCAACAACCTCGGCTCCCGCGAGCCCGGCTCCCTGAAGGTGTGCACGCTGCTGCGCAAGCCGGACGCCGCCAAGGTCGCCATCGAGGTGGAGTGGGTCGGCTTCGACATCCCGAACGAGTTCGTCGTCGGCTACGGCCTCGACTACGCCGAGAAGTACCGCAACCTGCCGTTCGTCGGTACGCTCGCGCCTCACGTCTACGGCGGCTGAGCCACTCGGGCCAAGCCCAGTAGGACGATCGGGAACCCCGGCGGGTTCCATGCCGTTGAAGCATGCAGAGACGGGATTCCCAGCCGTCGAAACGGCTCCGTGCGGCTTCGGGCAACAATGCTGGGGTACCGTCAGAAGAACTGTCTTATCAAACTCACTATGGCAGGAGGGACGGGGCGACACCGCTCCGTATGGATGGACGTGAAGCGATACTTCCGTGGGCCGGTCATGTGGATCGTGCTGGCCGTCCTTGCCGTGGTCGTGTTGATGCAGGTCGTCGGCTCGTCCGGCGGCTACAAGACGGTGGACACCGGCCAGGTCGTTGCGGCGATCAATGACAACAGAGTCCAGTCGGCGAAGCTGACCACAGGCGACGAGCAGACCGTCAAGGTCGTCCTCAAGGACGGCCAGAAGGTCGACGGCAGCTCGAAGATCCAGGCGAGCTACATCGGCGACCAGGGTTCGACCCTCGCCGGCTCGCTGCAGACCAAGTACGAGCAGAAGCAGATCCCGGACGGCTACACGGTGTCGCCGTCCAAGCAGAACCCGTTCGTCGGCGTCCTGCTGTCGCTGCTGCCCTTCGTCCTCATCGTGGTCGTCTTCCTGTTCCTGATGAACCAGATGCAGGGCGGCGGCTCCCGGGTGATGAACTTCGGGAAGTCCAAGGCCAAGCTCATCACCAAGGACACCCCGAAGACGACCTTCTCGGACGTCGCGGGCTGTGACGAGGCCGTCGAGGAGCTCCAGGAGATCAAGGAGTTCCTCCAGGAGCCGGCCAAGTTCCAGGCCGTCGGCGCCAAGATCCCCAAGGGCGTGCTCCTCTACGGCCGCCCGGGTACCGGCAAGACGCTCCTCGCGCGCGCCGTCGCCGGCGAGGCAGGGGTCCCCTTCTACTCGATCTCCGGTTCCGACTTCGTCGAGATGTTCGTCGGTGTCGGTGCCTCCCGGGTCCGTGACCTGTTCGAGCAGGCCAAGGCGAACGCCCCGGCGATCGTCTTCGTCGACGAGATCGACGCGGTCGGCCGCCACCGCGGCGCCGGCCTCGGCGGTGGTCACGACGAGCGCGAGCAGACGCTGAACCAGCTGCTCGTCGAGATGGACGGCTTCGACGTCAAGGGCGGCGTCATCCTGATCGCCGCCACCAACCGCCCGGACATCCTCGACCCGGCCCTCCTGCGCCCCGGCCGCTTCGACCGCCAGATCGCGGTCGACCCGCCGGACCTGCAGGGCCGCCTGGAGATCCTCAAGGTCCACCAGAAGGGCAAGCCGGTCGCGCCCGACGTCGACCTGGCCGCCGTCGCCCGCCGCACCCCCGGTATGACGGGCGCCGACCTCGCCAACGTGCTGAACGAGGCCGCGCTGCTCACCGCCCGCGGTGACCAGAAGCTGGTCGACAACAAGGCGCTGGACGAGGCGATCGACCGTGTGGTCGCGGGCCCGCAGAAGCGGACCCGGATCATGTCGGACAAGGAGAAGAAGATCACCGCGTACCACGAGGGCGGTCACGCCCTGGTCGCGGCGGCCTCGCCGAACGCCGACCCGGTCCACAAGATCACGATCCTGTCCCGCGGCCGTGCCCTCGGTTACACGATGGTCCTGCCCGACGAGGACAAGTACTCGACCACGCGCAACGAGATGCTCGACCAGCTCGCCTACATGCTGGGCGGCCGCGCGGCCGAGGAACTGGTCTTCCACGACCCGACCACCGGCGCCGCGAACGACATCGAGAAGGCCACCAACCTGGCCCGCGCGATGGTCACGCAGTACGGCATGACCGAGCGGCTCGGCGCCATCAAGTTCGGCGGCGACAACAGTGAGCCCTTCCTCGGCCGTGAGATGGCTCACCAGCGCGACTACTCCGAGGAGGTCGCCGCGCTGGTCGACGAAGAGGTCAAGAAGCTCATCGAGACCGCGCACAACGAGGCCTGGGAGATCCTGGTCGAGAACCGCGACGTGCTCGACAACCTCGTCCTGGCCCTCCTGGAGAAGGAGACGCTGGGCAAGGAGGAGATCGCCGAGATCTTCGCCCCGATCGTCAAGCGCCCGCCGCGGCCCGCCTGGACCGGCTCCTCGCGCCGCACCCCGTCCACCCGCCCGCCGGTGCTCTCCCCGAAGGAGCTGGCACTGACCAACGGTGCGAACGGCGCGACGGCCGCGATCAGCACGGTCAAGTCCACCGCCGCCGAGTCCGCCCCCGTGACGGACCAGACCCCGGAGGACCGCTCCGAGAGCTGACCGGCCTTCGCCAGGAACAGGGTCGCCACGCGCGTGATGTTGCCGATCACCCGGCGGCCCTCGCCGACCACCGACGGCAGGCTCGCGAAGCTGTTG
>NZ_JBSGDB010000419.1:0-7690 GCF_053602155.1 Streptomyces sp. NPDC004561 | reverse complement strand
GACCCCCCGGAGGTTCGCCCACCGCCAGGTGTCCGTGTCGAGTTCGGCCAGCACCCGCACCAGCCGCCGCTGCCCTTCGCTCAGGCCGTTGAAAAGTCAGCGACGCCGGCTTCCGGGTCGGGTGCGCCGAAGGCCGGCCGCAGCGCGGCCCCGGCGACCGGGAAGCCCACACCGCGGCTACGGCAGCGACCGTGACCAGGCCGAACTCGCGGAGGGCATCGTCTGAGCCACCTGCCCGGGGAGTGCCGGTCCCGGTGCGGACCGGTGCGGCGGATACGGCAGGATGAACGCTCGCGCCGGTCAACGGAGTTCCGCGGCCGGCGCGATCGCACATCCCGCACATCGAGCAGGTGGTTACGTGACGAGACCTCACAGTCGGCACCCGGCAGCGCTTTCGCACCCCGGAGGTGGGAGGTGAACCGCGCGCTGACCCTGGACGACTCCCGGACGCCCTCGCCCGCCAGCCGTTCCGGGCCGGGTTCCGTCTGCGCGGGCGGGACCGGGCGACCGCCGAGCTCAAGGGGCCGGCCACGATCCGGTGGCACGCCTACGACCTGATCGCCAAGCGGCTGGCCCCCGCCGAGCCGTACAGGGACGGCAGGCAGACCCCGTACCGGGGCCATCCGGTCTTCGTCGCCCAGCACGCGACCGCCACCTGCTGCCGGGGCTGCCTCGAGCGCTGGCACAAGATCCCGAAGGGGCGGCAGCTCAGCCGCACGGAGCACGTGTACGTCGTGGACGTGATCTGCCGCTGGATCGAGCGGGAGATGGCGGGCGGGACCGGCGGCACGGGCCCCGCCCGCCGCGGCTGACTCAGAGGGTGGCGGAGTTCCCGTCACGCCCGGGCCGACGGGCGCCGCGCCGTCCGGTGGGCGATCACCCGTGGCCACCGGGGATCGTTTGTCATGGCCACAAGAAGCGACATCCGGTTGCGCCGACGCGGCACGATTTCCGGCCGGGACCCCTGTCGAGCCGACCCCCGTCACGAGATATCTTGATGTCGAGCAATGTTGCAGACGTGGAGCGGAGCACCCGGTGACTGACTCGACCATCATCTACACCTACACAGACGAGGCCCCGGCCCTGGCGACGCATTCGTTCCTGCCGGTGATCCAGGCGTACGCCTCGCAGGCCGGTGTGCCCGTCACGACCCGTGACATCTCGCTGGCCGGGCGCATCATCGCCGTCTTCCCGGAGTACCTGAACGAGGACCAGCGCATCCCGGACGCCCTGGGCGAGCTGGGCGAGCTGGCCAAGACGCCCGCCGCCAACATCATCAAGCTGCCGAACATCTCGGCGTCCATCCCGCAGCTGAGGGCCGCCGTCGCCGAGCTGCAGGGCAAGGGCTACGCGCTGCCGGACTACCCGGACGACCCGAAGACCGACGAGGAGCGCGAGATCCGCGCCCGTTACGACAAGATCAAGGGCTCCGCCGTCAACCCGGTGCTGCGCGAGGGCAACTCCGACCGCCGCGCCCCGGCCTCGGTGAAGAACTACGCCAAGACCCACCCGCACCGCATGGGCGCCTGGAGCTCCGACTCCAAGACCGATGTGGCCACCATGGGCGTGGACGACTTCCGCTCCACGGAGAAGTCCGTGGTGATCCCGGCGGCCGGTTCGCTGCGCATCGAGCTCAAGGGCGACGACGGCTCGACCACCGTCCTGCGCGAGTCCGTCCCGGTCCTCGAGGGCGAGGTCGTCGACGCCTCCGTGATGCGCGTCGCCGCGCTGCGCGAGTTCCTGACCGCGCAGGTCGCCCGCGCCAAGGAGGAGGGCGTCCTGTTCTCCGTGCACCTGAAGGCCACGATGATGAAGGTCTCCGACCCGATCGTCTTCGGCCACGTGGTGCGCGCCTTCTTCCCGAAGACGTTCGCGAAGTACGGCGAGACGTTCGCCGCCGCCGGTCTGACCCCCAACGACGGTCTGGGCGGCATCTTCAAGGGCATCGAGTCCCTGCCGGAGGGCGCCGAGATCAAGGCCTCCTTCGACGCCGAGCTCGCCGAGGGCCCCGCGCTGGCGATGGTCGACTCCGACAAGGGCATCACCAACCTGCACGTGCCGTCCGACGTCATCGTCGACGCCTCGATGCCGGCCATGATCCGCACCTCCGGCCACATGTGGGGCCCGGACGGGCAGGAGGCCGACACCCTCGCGGTGCTGCCGGACTCCTCCTACGCCGGCGTCTACCAGGCCGTGATCGAGGACTGCCGCGCCAACGGCGCCTACGACCCGTCGACCATGGGCTCCGTCCCGAACGTCGGCCTGATGGCGCAGAAGGCCGAGGAGTACGGCTCCCACGACAAGACCTTCGAGATCGGGACGACGGGCACCGTCCGCCTGGTCGACGAGGCCGGCGAGGTCGTCCTGGAGCAGACGGTCTCCGCCGGCGACATCTTCCGCGCCTGCCAGACCAAGGACGCACCGATCAAGGACTGGGTGAAGCTCGCCGTCACCCGCGCCCGCGCCACCGGCGACCCGGCCGTGTTCTGGCTGGACGCGACCCGCGCCCACGACGCCAACCTGATCGCCAAGGTCGAGCAGTACCTGGCGGAGCACGACACCGAGGGCCTGGACATCAGGATCCTGGCCCCCGTCGAGGCCGCCAAGCTGTCGGTGGAGCGCATCCGCCGCGGCGAGAACACCATCTCGGTGACCGGCAACGTGCTGCGCGACTACCTGACCGACCTCTTCCCGATCCTGGAGCTGGGCACCAGCGCCAAGATGCTGTCGGTCGTCCCGCTGATGGCGGGCGGCGGTCTGTTCGAGACGGGCGCCGGCGGCTCCGCGCCGAAGCACGTCCAGCAGCTGGTCAAGGAGAACTACCTGCGCTGGGACTCCCTCGGCGAGTTCTTCGCCCTGGTGCCGTCCTTCGAGCAGTACGCGGAGACCACCGGCAACACCCGCGCCAAGGTCCTCGCCGACACCCTCGACCGCGCCACGGCGACCTTCCTCAACGAGGACAAGTCCCCGACCCGTCGCCTCGGCGGCATCGACAACCGCGGCAGCCACTTCTACCTGTCCCTGTACTGGGCGCAGGAGCTGGCCCAGCAGACCGACGACGCCGACCTGGCCAAGGCGTTCGCGCCGTTCGCCGAGACCCTCGCGGCGGCCGAGCAGCGCATCGTCGACGAGCTGAACGCCGTCCAGGGCTCCCCGGCCGACATCGGCGGCTACTACCAGGTCGACAAGGCCAAGGCCGACCAGGTCATGCGCCCGTCGGCCACCTGGAACGAGGCGCTGGCGTCCCTGAGCTGACGCCCGCGGCACACGGTCCGCACGCTCCGCCCCGGTCGGCACTGCCCGGCCGGGGCGGAGCCGTTGCCGGACACGCCCGGCCGTCCGTCCGAACGCCACGCCGATCACCTGGAGCAGACCGTGCCCTCATTCGAACTCCTGCCCGGTGCCGCCGAGTCGCCCGTGCTGCTGCACGTGCCGCACTCCGCGCGGGTGATCCCCGCGGACGTGCGCACGGGGATCGTGCTGGACGACGACGGTCTGGAGCGGGAGCTGGACCACATCACCGACGCCCACACCGCCGAACTCGCCGAGCGGGCGGCCGCCCTGGCCCGCGTCACGCCCTGGCGGTTCGTGAACCGGCTGTCGCGGCTGGTCGTGGACCCGGAGCGGTTCCCGGACGAGCGGGAGGAGATGCTCGCCGTGGGCATGGGCGCCGTGTACACGCGGACCACGCACCGGGGCGAGCTGCGGCCCGCGGACACCGATCCCGGGCCGCTGCTCGAACGGTACTTCCGGCCGTACGCGCGGGCGATGTCCGAGGCGGTGGCGGACCGGCTGGCGGCGACCGGGCGGGCCGTGGTGATCGACGTGCACTCCTATCCGGCCCGGCCGCTCCCCTACGAGCTGCACGGCACCGGCCCGCGCCCGCCGGTCTGCCTGGGCACGGACGCCTTCCACACCCCGCCGGAGCTGGCCGGTGCGGCCCGCGAGGCGTTCGCGGACTGCGGGGAGACCGGCCTGGACACCCCGTTCAGCGGCGCCTACGTACCGCTGGAGTACTACGGCGCCGACGCCCGGGTCGGCGCGCTCATGGTCGAGATCCGGCGGGACACCTACATGACCGAGCCGGGCGGCCCGGCCGGGCCGGGACTGGACCGGCTCGCCGCCGCGCTCGCCGCGCTGACCGACGCCGCGTAGCCCTCCGGCTGGAGCAGTCCCGCAGGACGGCGGCGGTGGGGCGTACGAAGGTGGAGGGCATGACGACCGCGGAGACAAGTTCGCCCACCGGCCAGGAACCGCCGCCACCCGTACGGGACTGGCCCGCGCTCGACCTGGCCGGCCCGGACTTCGACCCGGTGCTCGCCGGGCTCATGAACGAAGGTCCGCTGACCCGGATCCGGCTGCCGTTCGGCGAGGGCTGGGCGTGGCTGGCCACCCGGTACGAGGACGTCAGGCTGATCACCAACGATCCGCGGTTCAGCCGTGCCGAGGTCGTCCGCCGTCAGGTGACCCGGCTCGCCCCGAACTTCGCGCCCCGCCCGGGCTCGCTCGCCTGGGCCGACCAGCCGGACCACAACCGGCTGCGCAAGCCGGTCGCCGGCGCCTTCACGGTGGGCGCGATGAAGCGGCTGCGGCCCCGCGCCCAGCGGTTCCTCGACGAGCTGGTGGCCGGCGTCGTACAGGACGGTCCGCCCGCCGACCTGGTCGCGCGGGTGCTGGAGCCGTTCCCGATCGGCGTCGTCAGCGAGGTCATGGGGGTACCGCCCGCCGACCGGGAGCAGGTGCACACCTGGACCCGGCAGATCATCTCCCTGTCCGGTGGCGCGGAGGCCGCCGACCAGGCCAAGACCGGGCTGTACGGCTGGATCCGCTCGATCGTCCGGGCCCGGGCGCACGGCGCGGACGAGGACGTCTACTCGCTGCTCGCCGGTGCGGTGGCGCGCGAGGAGATCAGCGAGGAGGAGGCCGTGGGGCTCGCCGGCCCGCTGCAGATCGGCGGCGAGGCGGTCACGCACAACTGCGGGCAGATGCTGTTCCTGCTGCTGACCCGGCCGGAGCTGATGGAGCGCATGCGGGCGCGCCCCGAGGCGCGCGGCCCGCTGCTGGACGAGCTGCTGCGCTGGATCCCGCACCGCAGCACGGTCGGCCTCGCCCGGATCGCCCTGGAGGACATGGAGATCGCCGGGCACCGGATCACCGCGGGCGACCCGGTCTACGTCTCCTACCTGGCCGCCAACCGTGACCCGCGCCTGTTCCCGGACCCGGAGCGCATCGCCCCGGACCGGGATCCCAACCCGCACCTCGCCTTCGGCAACGGCCCGCACTACTGCACCGGCGCGGTGCTGGCCCGGCTCCAGCTCGAACTGCTGGTGGGGACGCTCCTGGACCGGCTGCCGGGGCTGCGGCTCGCCGTGCCGCCGGAGCAGGTGCGCTGGCGGCACCGGACGATGATCCGCGGGCCGCAGACCCTGCCCGTGTCCTGGTGAGCGGGAGCCGGGCGCGGATCAGGCCCGCAGCCACTCGGTGACGATCACCTCCGCGCCGGTCCGCAGCCTGAGGGCGAACGGGCCGGCCGGCGGGCTGTCGCTGGTGAAGCGGCCGAGGGTGTCGACGGCGACCGGACGGACGGTCTGCGGGCCGCCGAGCACCTCGACGCGCGCCGACTGCGGCGGCAGCACCTGGCCGATCAGCCCGTCCCCGGTGACCTCGACGTCGACGGTGACCTCGCCCGCGCGGAACGTCAGCATCCGCGGCGGATCCATGACGCCCCGGACCGGCAGCGCGTCCACCAGCGAGTCGAAGGTCAGCTCGGCGATCCGGGCGTCCAGGTCGTGCAGCGCGTAGGCGTCCAGCGCCAGTTGGCGCAGGGCCTCCGGGACCGGGTCCAGGACGGCCGCCGCCTGCCGCAGCTCCTCCTCCAGCAGGGCGTCCGACAGCTCCGTGCCGTCCGCGTCCTCGTATCCGCTCGTCCGCTCGTCGTCACCGCTCACGCCGCACCCCGTGCGTCCATCCGGGCCCGCAGCCGGCGCAGGCAGCGCTGGCGCAGGGGACCGATACTGCCGACCGCGATGCCGAGGGCGGCCGAGATCTCCACATAGCTGGGCGGCGGTGAGGCGATCAGCACACGCAGCAACTGCCTGCACCGGTCGCCCAGTTCGTCCAGCTCCTGCCACAGGCGGCGGACCCGCTCGGCCCGGTCCGCCGCCTCCTCCGAGTCGATCAGCGTCTGCTCCGGCGTCCGGTCGTCGCTGGCCCGGTCGAGAACCCGCGGATCGTCCGTCAGCGTCAGCCGCGTCAGCCCCCTGAGCACCTTCAGGCACTCGTGGCGGGCGGTGCTGGCCAGCCAGGAGCCGGCCTTGTCGGGTTCCCGGATCCGGCCCAGGTGCTGGGCGAAGCGGAACCACACGGTCTGGTAGACCTCGTGCCCGTCGGCGTCGGAGAGCCGGTGCGCGCGCACCACCGACCACACCAGCGGACTCATCCCTTCCACCAGCGCCTTCCAGGCCGCGGCGTCCCCGTCGACGGCGGACTGGACGAGCGCGCCGACCTCTGTTCGGTCCACGGCTCCACCCCTCGTGTACGGCTCGTCATCGTACGCCGTGGAGCGGAGGGTTCCGGCCCTCACGCGGGCAGCGCGGGGCTCGCGACCGGGAGCGGGCGCCAGGTGGGCGGGAGGAGCGCAGCCACGTGCGCCCCGCGCACCTCGGCCCGGCCGGTCGTGTCCGCCAGGAGCCCGGTACCGGCGGCGCGCGGGTCACGCTCCTGGTCCGCGGTCATCCGGGCGGCGACGAGGCCCGCGACCACCGGGGTGGCGAAAGAAGTGCCGCTCCACTGGGCGAGACCGTCGAACATCACCTGGTCCGGCTTGGCCCCGGTGCTCTCCCGCCCCTCGCTCAACACGCCCGTGTGACGCGGGAACTGACAGGTGCAGGCATAGGTGAAACCGAACCGGCAGGCGTCGTAGGTGGAGTGCTGGTAGAGGTACGGCACGGGCGTGCCGAAGCCGGTCAGGGCGCTGGTGAGGCGCTCGCCGGGGGCGTAGACCCGCACCCACGGGCCGTGGTTGCTGAAACACGCCTCGCCGTCCCCGTCCGAGCGCAGGGCGCCGACCGACACCACGTTGTCCGCGTACTCGGGCAGGGACGCGTAGGCGGCGGGCCAGAAGGGAGTGTCGCTCGCGTTGTTCCCGGCGGCGGCGACCAGCAGGGTGCGCTGCTCGCGCAGTTCGCCCATGAAGGCGTCCAGGCCGATCAGTCCGTCGGCGCCCTCGGTGGGGGTGCCCGCGGAGAGGCTGATGACGTCGGGCCAGCCGCCCCGGTCGACGGCGTCGAAGAGCCGGGCGCCGAACTCGGACTCCAGCACGGCGCCCGCGTCGTTCAGCGTGTTGCGGACGGTGATGTCGGTGTTGGGCGCGACGGCCGCGAGGATCCCGGCGATGAACGTGCCGTGGCCGACGTACTGGCGGAGCACTCCGTCGCCGTCGGTCTCGTCGAGCTGGGCGTCGCCCGTGGTGTGGGCGAGCAGCGGGTAGCCGCCGTGGTCGTGCACGAGGCCGGTGTCGATGACCAGGACGCGGACAGCGGTGTCCGGGTCGTGGGCGGCCTGGGCCGCCGCCGGGTTGGGCGATCCGGTGCGCGCGACGGGCACCGGCTCGTCGCCGGGGCAGGCGTTGACCGCGATGTGCAGCACGTGGTTGCGGCTGACCAGCCGTCGGCCCCGGCGTTCCTCCGCC
>NZ_JBSGDB010000418.1:0-7708 GCF_053602155.1 Streptomyces sp. NPDC004561 | reverse complement strand
GACCGCGCGTCAGATCCCGGACGTCTCCCGCCACAGGGTCGCGAGAGAGCGGTCGCCGGTCACCTCCGGCAGCGGGACGCGGTTCCACAGGGCGAGGTACAACTGGTCGGCGGGTCCCGACAGTTCGGCGTCGGCCTCGACATCCGCCGCTGCCTCGCCGGCCACCGCCCGGACGGTCACCGGAGGCGCCTGCGCGGTGAGCCGTACGCTCCACACCGCGTCCCGGCCCCCGTCCACCGCGCGCACCCGCAGCACCCGCGGCTCCTGTGCGCGCACCCGGCTCCTGGAGCGGGCGTGGAAGCCGCGCAGCAACTCGTCGATGCCGTCCACCGCGAAGCCCGTCGCGACGGGGGTCGCCGTACCGCCTCGTGCCGCCTCGGCGTCGTACCGGTGGACGGTCGTCTCGTGCGCCTGCCGCCGGGTCCAGAACGCCAGCGGCGAGGGACCGGGCGCGGGATGGAAGGTCCAGCACTCCAGGTCGGCGGGCGCGGCGGCCAGGCTGTCGACCAACAGGCGGTGACTGTCGCGGTACCAGGCCACCAGCTCGGCCCCGTCCACGTCCGGCGGTTCGTCCATGGGGTGCGGCTCGGTGAGCCCGTCGGTGACGAAGGCCGTGGCCCACCGGTGCACCGCGCCCGTGTGCCGCAGCAGGTCCCGCACCTGCCACTCCGGGCAGGCCGGCACCTTGGTGTCGACCCCGGCCTGCGCGGCGGCCGCCGCGAGCAGCCGGCCCTCCTGCTCCAACGTCCGAAGATACTCGGCAGTCTCCATGGGGATGAGTGTGACGGATGGCGGTGGGGGTCGTGGGGACGGGGTGGCGTGGACGGGGGCTGTGGCGAGGCGTCGGGTGGTGCACGCCGGCCGTCCTCGGTGTCGGTCGTGCTCGAACGGACGTCGGCCCGCGCGGTGTCAGCCGTTCATCGTCCGGCGCGTGGACAGCCCGATCGCGGCGGCGACGGCGGCCAGTGCGGCCACGCTCGTGAGGGCGGTGGGCAGGGAGAACCAGTCGGCCATGAAGCCGATCGCGGGCGGCCCGAGGAGCATGCCGCCGTAGCCCAGTGTGGAGGCGACGGCGACGCCGGACGGCCCGGCCAGGGCGCCGGCCCGCTCCACGGCGACCGGGAAGAGGTTGGCGAGCCCGAGTCCGGTGACGGCGAAGCCGGCCAGGGCCACCCAGGTGAAGGGGGCGAGCGAGCCGAGCAGCATGCCCGCGGCCGCGACGGTCCCGCCCGCGATCACGGTGCGGGCCCGGCCGAGGCGCGCCAGCAGCGCCGAACCCGTGAGCCGGCCGACGGTCATGGCGAGCGCGAAACACGCGTACCCGGCGGCCGCCGTGCCCGCGGACGCCGCGAGGTCCTGCTGGAGATGCAGCGCACCCCAGTCGGCCATGGCGCCCTCACCGTAGGCGGTGCACAGCGCGACCAGCCCGAAGACCATCACCAGTCCACGGGTACGACCGCCCGCCCCGCCCCCTCCGGTGCCATCGGCCTCGGAGCCGCCCACTTCGGCCCCACCTGCCGCGCCCGCGCCCGCACCGCCCCTCTCGCCGCCGCCGTCCCGCTCGATCGGCGTGAGCTCGCTCCGCTCCGGCGGTGCCGGTGGCTCGTGTCGCAGGATGGTTCGGCCGGCGAGGGCGGTGACGAGGAGGCCGAGGACGGTGAGGGCGAGGAGGTGGCGGGTGGGGGAGAGGACGCCGGCGACCAGGCCGCCGAGGCCCGCGCCGACCATCCCGCCCAGGCTGAACGCGGCGTGGAAGCTCGGCATGATCGGTCTGCGCACCGCGGCCACCAGATCGACGGCGGCGCTGTTGAAGGCGACGTTGACCCCGCCGTAGGCCGCCCCGAAGAGCAGCAGGACCGCGCCCAGTGCGGCGGCGGAGTGGGTCAGCGGGGGAAGCGAGACGCTGAGCGCGAGGACGACCATGCAGACGACGGTCACCGGATGGCTGCCGTAACGGCGGCACAGGCGCCCGGTCAGCGTCATGGTGAGCACGGCCCCCGCGGAGACGCAGAGCAGGGCGAGTCCGAGGGAGCCCGCGGAGGCGTGCGTCTGGTGCTTGATGTCGGGGATGCGCACCACCCATCCAGCGAAGATGAACCCGTCCAGGGCGAAGAACGCGCTGATCGCCACGCGCAGCCCGGTGAGGTCCTGGCCCGGCACGACGCTGTGCGTTCGGGTTTTGTTTATTAGCGGCACAAACTCAGGGTAGGAGGGGTGGGGCATTGGAGCAAGGGGGGCGAGGAGGGCTCGGTGCGGGTGTGGTCCGTGTCTCCCGGGAGTGGGGACCTGAAAGCCGGCCCCGCCGAGTGGATTTGGCGTCACGAAAGGGGCAATTCACTCCATGTGCCTTCCCGTTCACGCTCGGACAGGTGGGCGCGCCCCCGGATCCCGTGCGGATACAGGTCGGTTAATGCTTGCTCACGAGCTGGTTGCCGAGGGGTGAGCGCGTCATGATGGGCCCATGACGTTGGCCTCGCGCGCGCTCGCGCAACTGGCGACCTGGCCGGACCTGAGACAGGCCGTCCCGAGCTGCGGACTGGGAGAGGCGGTGAGTTCGGCCCAGGGCGAGATCGTGCACTTCCACTCCGACCGCGATGTCGACCTGCGGCTGACCGACCGCGCCATCCGGCGGTTCGCCAAGGACTTCCGGGACGCGGGCGCGATCAGGATCGTGCCCGGCTCGCAGTGGGTGACCCTGCGTCTCGACGCCGCGAGCGACGTCGACCTGCTGCTGACGCTGGTCAGCGTGGCACTCCAGGCGCAGCAGACCTGGCCCGACCCGGCCGACCGTCCGGTGGCCGGGTGCAACGACCAGCGGGGCGCGGGCTTCGTGAAGGCGGACCACGGCGCGTTCTGAGAGCCGCGGCGGGCCGGTGAGGCGCCGTCGGCTCCGGTGTCACACGGCGATGACCCGGATCCCCGCCTCCTCGAACCGCCGCACCGTGTCCTGGTCCACCGCCGTGTCCGTCACGAGCGTGTTCACCAGGTCGGCGCCGCAGATCCGGGCGAACGCCCGCTGCCCCAGCTTGCTGGAGTCCGCGGCGACCACCACCCGCTCGGCGCGCTCGCACAGCAGCCGGTTGATCGCGGCCTCCGCCTCGTCGTGCGCGGCCGCGCCGTGCGTCACGTCGAAGGCGACGACCCCGAGCACCGCCACGTCGAGCGTGATCTGCCCCAGCACCCCGTCCGCGAGCGGGCCGATGAGCTCGTACGACTGCGGGCGGGCCACCCCGCCGGTGACCACGATCTTGAACTGGGGGCGTACGGCCAGCTCGTTGGCGATGTTGAGCGCGTTGGTGACGACGGTCAGCGCCGGCGAGCCGTCGGACAGATCGCCGCGCACGGCCAGCGCCCGGGCCACCTCCGTGGTGGTCGTACCGCCGGTCAGTCCCACCGCCTCGCCGGGCGCGACCAGATCGGCCACCGCCTTGGCGATGCGCTGCTTCTCGGAGGCGCGGCGGGCCGTCTTGTAGCGCAGGGGCAGTTCGTACGACACCCCGTGCACCACCGCGCCGCCCCGGGTGCGGACCAGCATCTGCTGTTCGGCGAGCTGGTCGAAGTCCCGGCGGATCGTCGCGGCCGACACCCGCAGCTCGGCCGCCGCCTCCTCGACGTCCAGCCGGCCGCGCTCCACGAGCAGTTCCAGCAGCGCCTTCCAGCGGGCGTCCCGGGACATCCGCAGCCTCCGTTCTCCGGGCCGGCAGCCGATCGCACTCCGATCGTTCTCCGGCTCTCCGGCGACCCTAACGCACCCGCACTGCGCCCGAATGCTTGATTGTGCTCGAAAGCTCGCTATATCTTGCAGGAACAAGCAGCCAGGGGAGGGTGTGGGCATGACCCATGTCGAGGACGAGCTGAACAGCCAGCCCGAGTGCTGGATACGGGCGGCCGCCCCCGCGGGGCGGTACCGCGAGGCGCTGCCGGGGCCGGGCGAACGGGTCGCCGTCGTGGGGTGCGGGACCTCGTACTTCATGGCGCAGGCGGTGGCCGCCCTGCGCGAGGGCGCCGGAGCGGGCGAGACCGATGCCTTCGCCGCCTCGGAGTTCCCGCACGGACGGTCGTACGACCGGGTCGTCGCCCTCACCCGCTCCGGCACCACCACCGAAGTGCTCGGCCTGCTCGACCGGTTGCGCGGGACGACGCGGACCACGGCCGTCACCGCCGACCCCGCCACCCCCGTGATGACCGCCGCCGACGACCTCGTCGTCCTGGACTTCGCCGACGAACGCTCCGTCGTCCAGACCCGGTTCGCGACCACCGCCCTCACCCTTCTGCGCGCCCATCTCGGCCTGCACACGGACTCGGTCGTCGCCGACGCCCGCCGGGCCCTCACCACCGATCTGCCCGAAAAGCTCGTCGGCTGCACCCAGTTCACCTTCCTGGGACGCGGCTGGACGGTCGGACTCGCCAACGAGGCCGGGCTGAAGATGCGCGAGGCCTCCCTGTCCTGGACCGAGGCCTACCCCGCGATGGAGTACCGGCACGGCCCGATCAGCATCACCACCGAGGGCACCGCGACCTGGATGTTCGGCGAGGCGCCCGACGGCCTCGCCGAACAGGTCCGCGCCACCGGCGGGTTGTGGGTCGAGGGCGGTCTCGACCCGCTCGCCGAACTCGTCCGCGCCCAGCGTCTCGCCGTCGCCGTGGCCGCCGCCCGCGGCCTCGACCCCGACCGGCCGCGCCACCTCACCCGCTCGGTGATCCTCGCCCCCTGATCCCGACGCCCGCCCCGGAAGGACACCCGAAGTGCCCCTCGCTTCCACCGGCGAGCTGGTCACCCGTGCCGCCGAGACCCGCTCCGCCGTCGCCGCCTTCAACGTCATCACCCTGGAACACGTCGAGGCCGTCATCGCCGGCGCCGAGACGGCGGGCGCCCCCGTCGTCCTCCAGGTCAGCGAGAACGCCGTCAAGTTCCGCTACGGACGGCTGCTGCCACTGGCCCGCGCGGCCTGCGCCGCCGCCGAACGGGCCGCCGTACCCGTCGCGTTGCACCTGGACCATGTGCAGAGCGACGACCTGCTGCGCCAGGCACCCGGCGCCGGATTCAGCTCGGTGATGTACGACGCGGCCCGGCTGTCCTACGCCGGCAACCTCGCCGCGACCCGGGCGGCCGTCGACTGGGCGCACTCCCAGGGCCTCTACATCGAGGCCGAGCTGGGGCAGGTCGGCGGCAAGGACGGCCGGCCCCCGCTGGACGCCCACGCCCCCGGCGCCCGCACCGACCCCGACCAGGCAAGGGACTTCGTCGCCGGGACCGGTGTCGACGCCCTGGCCGTCGCCATCGGCAGCGTGCACGCCATGACCACGCGCACCGCCGTCCTCGACCACGCCCTGCTCAAGCGCCTCGCCGCCGCGCTCGCCGTCCCGCTCGTCCTGCACGGGTCCTCCGGCGTGCCCGACGACGGCCTGGTCGCCGCGGTCGCCGGCGGCATCGCCAAGGTCAACGTCGGCACCGCCCTCAACGCCGCCATGACGGGCGCCATTCGCGCCTTCCTCGCCGCCCACCCCGAGGCCGTCGACTCCCGCAAGTACCTCAGCGTGGGCCGGGAGGCGATGGCCCACGAGGTGGCCCGCATCATCGGCGTCCTGTCCCGCACCCCCCGCTGATCGTGCGGCACACGGCCGTGCACCTCGGCGAGCCGCCCGACGTGGTCGCCGCGGGAGCCGGCGTGCACGGCGTCGCGGGCCGCACCGGCGTCTTCCGGCTCCCCGATCTGTGGCAGCCGCACGCCGTCCGGCTACGACGAACGCCGACCTCGTCGCCGACGGCGCCCCGCCCACCTTCCGGCCGGGCCGGGTGAGCCGCCCCGAACTCGGCGCGGTCCCCCGGGGCGTTGCGCGCTAGCCCCGCTTGACGGCCTTCAGCACCACGAACTTCGGGTCGCCGGCGACCAGCCGGCTGTTCCCGAACAACCGCTTCAGCGTGACGTGGTAGCCGAGGTGCCGGTTGCCGATCACCCACAGCTCACCGCCCGGCCGCAGCGCGCGCCGCGCCCCGCTGAACATCCGCCACGCCGTCGCGTCCGTCGTCGCCTGGTGGGAGTGGAACGGCGGGTTGTTCAGGACCAGGTCCACGCTACCGGGCGCCACCCCGGCCAGCCCGTCCCCCACCCGGAACTCGGCGTGCCCCGGCACCCCGTTGGCCTTGTACGTGGCCTCCGCCGAGGCCACCGCCTGGAACGACTCGTCCACGAAGAGCACCTCGGCCGCCGGGTCGGCCAGCGCCACCGCCGTACCGACGACGCCGTTGCCGCACCCCAGGTCCACCACGCGGCCCGCACCCGGCCCGGGCAGGTGCCCGAGGAAGAAGCGGGTGCCGATGTCGAGCCGGTCGGCGCAGAACACGCCCGCGTGGTTGACCACCGTGCGGCCGGAGACCGGTCCGACGCCGTCCGGGAGCGCGTAGCTGTACGGCCACGGGTTCGCGGGCCGCTCCAGCGCCGGGTCCGGGGTGCAGAGGATCAGCCGCGCCTTCTGCCGCGCCAGCGAGGTCCGGGTCGGCCCCAGGATCCGTTCGAACAGCCGCAGCGTGGAGGTGTGGATCTCCTTCACCATGCCGGTGCCCACGACGACCGTGCCCGCGTGCACGGCCGGCGCCAGACGCAGCAGCTGGTCCTCCAGCAGCGCCAGGCTCTTCGGCACCCGCACCAGCAGCACGTCCACCCGCTCCGGCGGCGGATCCTGCGTGGTCAGCATCCGTACCGCGCCGGGCTCGACACCGGCCCGCGCCAGGTTCTCGCGGGTCGCCTCCTGGCTCAGGAACGAGTCGGTGATCTGCGTCGGCCGGTGCTCCGCGAGCGCCGTGACCAGCGCGCCCCAGCGGTCCCCGAGCACCACGACCGCCCCCGTCAGCGGCACCTCCTCCTCGGCCAGATGGCGCAGCAGGTACGCGTCGGAGGCGTCCCAGGCGCGCAGCCGGTCGCGGGGGTCATCGGGGAAGCGGGACAGCTCGACCTCGCCCCACGGTGTCGTCATACGGTCGCTCATCGTGCGACCAGGCTAGCGGAGCCGCAGCTCAGCGATGGTGGCGCGGACCTGCGGCAGGATGGAGCGCATGGAGGACGAGCTGTTCCCGCGGGAGCGCGCGGAGGTCGCGCCGGGCGCCGTGCACGTCCCGGACTGGTTGCCCCGGGAGCGGCAGCGCGAGCTGCTGGCCGCCTGCCGGGAGTGGGCGCGGCCCCCGGCCGGGCTGCGCACGGTCCGCACCCCGGGCGGCGGCACCATGACCGCGCGCCAGGTGTGCCTGGGCTGGCACTGGTACCCGTACGCCTACGCCCGCACGGTCGTCGACGGCGACGGAGCCCCCGTGAAGCCCTTCCCGGCCTGGCTCGGTGAGCTGGGCCGGCGGGCGGTGGCCGACGCGCTCGGCCCGCACGCCCTCCCGGCCGCGCCGTACGACATCGCGCTGATCAACTTCTACGACGGCGAGGCCCGCATGGGCATGCACCGCGACGGCGACGAGCGGGCCGACGCACCGGTCGTCTCGCTGAGCCTCGGCGACACCTGCGTCTTCCGCTTCGGCAACGCCGAGACCCGGACCAGGCCGTACACCGACGTGGACCTGCGCAGCGGCGACCTGTTCGTCTTCGGCGGCCCGTCCCGGCTCGCCTACCACGGCGTGCCCCGCGTCCAGCACCGCCGTCGCACCGGCGGCGGGCCTGGTCACGGAGGGTGCGCTGACCCTCGTCGGCGGTCTGCTGTTCGCCGC
>NZ_JBSGDB010000417.1:0-7709 GCF_053602155.1 Streptomyces sp. NPDC004561 | reverse complement strand
TCAAGGAGTTCGTACGGCAGATGCGGGACCGGGAGGCCACCACCCTGCCTGTCCTCAAGGGCGAGGCCCCGCGTGGTCGGCGTCGCGTCCGGGGTCTCCTCGACCATCGCCACGTCCCGCGGACTCCAGCGCCGGTGCCGCCCCTGCGACCGCGAGGCGGGCCCCAGACCGTAGCGGCGGTCCCAGGAGCGCAGGGTGGTGGGGGAGACGCCCAGCCGGCGGGCCACGGCGCCCGTGGTCAGCCCGGCCGCCTCCGTCGCGTCGCTCATGACCGTCACGTCCCGCCGCTTCGTGGGGCTCGTGAGCCCGTGCCGTCACAGTTCCTGCTTCCAGGCTAAACGATGCGAAACCGATGCGAGTTGTGGACGTCTTCCTCCGCGGCGCACGCTGAACGCACCGGACAGCGGCAGGTACGGCGCGGTGGGGCCCGGGGCCGCACCGCTGACCAGGACGAATGCCGCGCCCGAACGGCGACGCACCCCCGGCTCACGAGGAGAGACGTGGTCATGGACCGTATTCCGGCCGCACCCAGCTCCGTCACCACCGTCGAGCCCGCTCTCGCCCATCCGTCACCGGACGTCGCGGACGGCATCGCGCTGACCGCTGACGCCGGCGCCTGGTCCGCGCTCCACCGGCGGTGGGGCGGGCTGGTCCACGGGCTGGCCCAGCAGGCGCTCGGGGACGCGCGGGAGGCGGAGGACGTGACCCAGCAGGTGTTCACCGACGCCTGGCGCGGACGGCACGGGTATGTGCCGGAGCGCGGCACACCGGCCGCCTGGCTCGTGGGGATCACCCGCCGCAAGGTGGCCGACGCGCTGGCCGCCCGGGCGCGCCGCGCCCGGCTCGCGGCCGCGGCCGCCGAACTGGTCCCGGCGCAGGGCCGCGAGGCCGCCGGCGAGCCCGAGGCGGCGCTGGACCGGCTGGTCGTCGGCCGGGCCCTGCGGCAACTCAGCTCCGAACAGCGGCAGGTGCTGCACCTCGCCTACTACGAGGACCTGACGCAGGCCCAGATCGCCCGGATCACCGGCTGGCCCCTCGGCACGGTCAAGAGCCACACCAGGCGCGGCCTCGACCGCCTCCGCCGCTGCCTGGAGGACTCGGGCGTCGCGGCGGCCTGAGCGCACAATCGATGCAAGCTTGTCCCCTCACCAGCGTACGGGCGGCTCCAGGACGCCGTGCGTCACCAGCATCCCCGGGCACCTCGACCATTGGGGATTCCCCTAAATCCGCTCTGCTGCACCGGCCGGAGCGCGGCTTTCGGACCGAAACTGTGGCCACACGCAACTTGTTGCCGCGCGGTCGGGCCGATCACCTGTGCCGTGGCCGCCACGGTGCGGTGCCTTTTCATTCTCTGTGTGGGTGGGTGGAGCGCGATATGGTCGAGTCCGAGCTCAACGGAACGGGAAATCGGGCCGGTTCCGCCTCGGCGGATTCGGCCGACGGCATAGCCGTCATCGGCCTGGCCTGCCGACTGCCGGGGGCCGCCGACGCGGCCGCCTTCTGGCGGCTGCTCAGCGAGGGCGCGGACGCGATCACCGACGTTCCCCCGGACCGGTGGGACGGGGCCGCGCTGGGTGACGCCGACCCGTCCGCACCCGGTAGGACCGACATCCGCCGGGGCGGGTTCCTCGACCGCATCGGCCACTTCGACGCCGGGTTCTTCGGGCTCTCCCCCAAGGAGGCCGCCGCCATGGACCCCCAGCAGCGGCTCGTGCTGGAGCTGGCCTGGGAAGCGCTGGAGGACGCGCACGTGCGCGCCGAGACGCTGCGCTCCACCCGCACCGGAGTGTTCGTCGGCGCCATCTGGGACGACTACGCGACCCTGCACCATCGCTCAGGACTCACGGCCATCTCCCCGCACACCGTGACCGGCCTGCACCGCAGCATCATCGCCAACCGGGTCTCGTACTTCCTCGGTCTGAACGGCCCCAGCCTGACCGTGGACTCCGGCCAGTCGTCCTCCCTGGTCTCGGTCCACCTGGCCTGCGAGAGCCTCCGCAAGGGCGAGTCGACGATCGCCCTCGCGGGCGGCGTGAACCTCAACATCGTCCCCGAAAGCACCCTGGGCGCCGCCAAGTTCGGCGGACTGTCCCCCGACGGCCGCTGCTTCACCTTCGACGCCCGCGCGAACGGCTACGTCCGCGGCGAGGGCGGCGGCGTCGTCGTCCTCAAACCTCTCGCCCGGGCCGTCGCGGACGGCGACCCCGTCCACTGCGTGATCCGCGGCAGCGCGGTCAACAACGACGGCGGCGGCGACGGGCTGACCGTACCCCTGCAGTCCGGGCAGGAACAGGTGCTCCGCCTCGCCTACGAACGGGCCGGGATCGACCCCGCCCACGTCGGCTACGTGGAGTTGCACGGCACCGGCACCAAGGTCGGCGACCCCGTCGAGGCTGCCGCGCTCGGCGCGGTGCTCGGTGCGGGACGCGAGCCCGGCCGCCCTCTGCGGGTCGGCTCGGCCAAGACCAACGTCGGCCACCTGGAGGGCGCCGCCGGCATCACCGGCCTGCTGAAGGCGGTCCTGTCGCTCGGCCACCGTGAACTGCCCGCCAGCCTCAACTTCGAGACGCCGAACCCGGCGATCCCGCTGGACCGGCTGAACCTGCGGGTGCAGACCGAGCACAGCGAATGGGCCGCCGAGGACGGCCGCCCGCTGCTCGCCGGCGTCAGCTCGTTCGGCATGGGCGGCACCAACTGCCACATCGTGCTGGCGGAACACCGGGCGACGGAGACGGCCGGCGCGGCTGCTGAGGCGGGTACGGGTACGGCTCTGGAGGCGGGTGCGGGCGCTGCCTCGGCGGCGGGTGCGGGCGCGGTTCCGGAGGCGGGTGCGGGAGCGGGCGCGGTTTCGGAGGCGGGTGCGGGCGGGGCTCCGGTGGTGGGTCCGGCCTTTTGGCCGCTGTCCGCCAAGACCGCGTCCGGGCTGCGCGCCCAGTCCGCCGCCCTGCTCGCGCACGCCGAGGCACACCCCGGTCTCGCCCTGCCCGACGTCGGCTGGTCACTGGCCACCGGCCGCACCGCCTTCGAACACCGGGCCGTGGTCGTCGGCGAGGACCGCGACGACCTCCTGCGCGCCCTGCGCGAGCTGTCCACCGGCGGCATCGACGCCGCGCTGACCACAGGCCGCACGGGCCCGCGCACCGAACTCGCCTTCCTCTTCTCGGGTCAGGGCAGCCAGCGAACCGGCATGGGCCGCGAACTCGCCGAGACCGTCCCGGCGTTCGCCACCGCGCTGGACGAGGTGTGCGCGCACCTCGACCCCTTGCTGCCGCGGCCGCTGCGCGAGGTCATGTTCGCCCCCGAAGGCACCGAGGAAGCGGCCGAACTCGACCGGACCCTCTACACGCAGACCTCGCTGTTCGCCGTCGAGGTCGCCCTGTTCCGGCTTCTGGAGAGCTGGGGCATCACCCCCGGCGTGCTGATGGGCCACTCCATCGGCGAACTCGCCGCCGCGCACGCGGCCGGCGTCCTCTCGCTCGCCGACGCCTGCGCCCTCGTCGCCGCGCGCGGCCGACTGATGCAGGCGCTGCCCGCCGGGGGCGCCATGATCGCCGTGCAGGCCGCGGAGGACGAGATCCGCGCCCGCATCGGCGACCGCACGGACCGCGTGAGCATCGCCGCGCTGAACGGCCCGGACTCCGTCGTCGTCTCCGGCGACGAGGACCTCGCCGCCGAGATCGCCGACGCCTTCGCCGCCCTCGGCCGCAGGACCAGCCGGCTGCGGGTCAGCCACGCCTTCCACTCCCCGCACATGGAACCCATGCTGGCGGAGTTCCGCGACGTGGCCGAGGGCCTGACCTTCCACGCCCCGCGCATCCCGATCGTGTCCAACGTGACGGGCCGGCTGTCCGAGGAGCCCTCGGGCTACGAAGGGCGCACGGCCGCGTACTGGGTCCGCCATGTGCGGGAGGCGGTCCGCTTCGCCGACGGCGTCGCGCGCCTCGACGAGCGGGGCGTCGGTACGTACCTGGAGCTCGGCCCCGGCGGCGTGCTCACCTCCATGGCCCGCGCCGGCGCCGGCAGCGAGTCCCTGTTCGTCCCCGCCCTGCGCGCCCGCCGCCCCGAGCCGCAGGCCCTGCTGACGGCGGTCGCCTCGCTGCACGTCCACGGCATGGAACCGGACTGGGACGCCCTGTTCGGCGGCGGACGCGGCGTACGCCGCAAGGTCGCACTCCCCACCTACGCGTTCGAACGGCAGCGGTACTGGCTGGACGGCGACACCACGGCGTCCGTCGCCACCACCGGACGGACTCCTGCGGCTCCGCGACCGGAGGCCATCACCGAGACCGACGGCACTCCTGCCGGAGCCCTGGTTCGGCGGCCGGCCGGACTGCCCGAGCCCGAACGCGACGAGGCCGTGCTCGACATGGTCCGCGCGCACATCGCCGCCGTACTGGGCCACGCCGAAGCCCGCCAGGTCGAGACCGAGTGGACGTTCAAGGACCTCGGCTTCGACTCGCTCAGCTCGGTGGAACTGCGCGACCGGCTCAGCGAGGCCACCGGCTTACGCCTGCCCAGCGGTCTGCTGTTCGACCACCCGACCCCTGCCGCGCTCGCCCGCCATCTCGCCGCCCGGTCCCTGGGCGGCGAGGACGCGACGGCCGCCGCGCCGGCGACCGTGGCCGACCCCGACGAGCCCATCGCCATCGTGGCGATGAGCTGCCACCTGCCCGGCGGCGTCGACTCGCCCGAGGCCCTGTGGGACCTCGTGGCGTCCGGGGGCGACGCCATCTCCGAATTCCCGTCGAACCGCGGCTGGGACGTCGAGGACCTCTACGACCCCGACCCCGACCGCCCCGGCAAGACGTACGCGCGCGAAGGCGGATTCCTCCACGACGCCACCGACTTCGACGCCGGCTTCTTCGGGATCTCGCCGCGCGAGGCCCTGGCGATGGATCCGCAGCAGCGCCTGATGCTGGAGGCCTCGTGGGAGGCCTTCGAGCGCGCCGGGATCGCCCCCGCGCAGCTGCGCGGCAGCCGGACCGGCGTCTTCGTCGGCATGGCCTACCAGGGCTATGGAGCCGATGCGCGCCGCACGCCGGAAGGCGTCGAAGGACACCGGCTCGTCGGCGGCGCGTCCAGCGTCGTCTCCGGCCGGGTGGCCTACTCCTTCGGTCTCGAAGGCCCCGCCGTCACGATCGACACGGCCTGCTCGTCGTCCCTGGTCGCCCTGCACCTGGCCATGCAGTCGCTGCGGAGCGGCGAGTGCACGATGGCCCTGGCCGGCGGCGTCACCGTCATGGCCGGCCCCAACGTCTTCGTGGAGTTCAGCCGCCAGCGCGGCCTGTCGCCCGACGGCCGCTGCAGGGCGTTCGGCGCGAACGCGGACGGCACCGGCTGGTCCGAGGGCGTGGGCGTCGTGCTCGTGGAGCGCCTCTCCGACGCCGTGCGCAACGGCCACGAGGTGCTGGCCGTGGTGCGAGGCAGCGCGGTGAACCAGGACGGTGCGTCCAACGGCCTGACGGCGCCGAACGGTCCGGCGCAGCAGCGGGTCATCCGCCAGGCCCTGGCGTCGGCCGGCCTCACTGCCGCCGACATCGACGCGGTGGAGGCGCACGGCACGGGTACGACGCTGGGCGATCCGATCGAGGCGCAGGCGCTGCTGGCGACCTATGGGCAGGAGCGTGAACGGCCGCTCCTGCTCGGCTCGTTGAAGTCCAACATCGGCCACGCGCAGGCCGCGGCGGGCGTGGCCGGTGTGATCAAGATGGTCATGGCCATGCGTCACGGTGTCCTCCCGCGGACCCTGCACGCGGACGAGCCGACACCGCACGTGGACTGGTCCGCGGGCGAGGTCCGCCTGTTGACCGAGGCCGTCGACTGGCCGGAGACCGGTCACCCGCGCCGGGCCGCCGTGTCGTCCTTCGGTGTCAGCGGCACCAACGCCCACACCATCATCGAACAGGCCCCGCCGGCCCCGGCCGAAGAGACCCCCGCCGCCCCCGCACCGGCCCTCCTACCGTGGGTGCTCTCCGCCAAGAGCGGCGCCGCGCTGCGCGACCAGGCACGACGGCTGCTGGCCTTCATCGAGGACGGCATGTCACCGGCCGATGTCGGCCTCTCGCTGGCCACCACCCGCAGCGCCCTGCGCCACAGGGCGGCCGTCATCGGCGAGAGCTGCGACGACTTCCGCCGCGGACTGGGCTACCTGGCCGCCGGAATGCCGTCGCCCGGAGTCGTCCAGGGCCGGCCGGGCGGCAAGGTCGGTTTCCTGTTCTCGGGTCAGGGTTCGCAGCGGGTCGGGATGGGGCGTGAGTTGTACGAGGTGTTCCCGGTCTTCGCCGATGCGTACGACGGGGTGTGCGCGCGTCTGGACGCCCCGCTCGACGTCGACGCCGAGACCCTGCACCGGACCGGGTGCGCGCAGCCCGCCTTGTTCGCGGTCGAGGTGGCGTTGTTCCGGCTCCTCGAATCGTGGGGTGTGCGGCCCGATTTCGTGGCCGGTCATTCGGTGGGGGAGATCGCGGCCGCGCATGTGGCCGGGGTGCTGTCGCTGGACGATGCCGTGAAGCTGGTGTCGGCGCGTGCCGCGTTGATGGAGGCGTTGCCCGCGGGCGGTGCGATGGTCGCCGTACAGGCCACCGAGGAGGAAGTCCTGCCTCACCTCGCCGATGGTGTGAGCATAGCCGCGGTCAACGGTCCGGAGTCCGTGGTGATCTCCGGGGCCGAGGAGGCGGTGCTGGAGATCGCCGAGGTCTTCGTCCAACAGGGCCGTAAGACCTCCCGGTTGAAGGTCAGCCACGCGTTCCACTCGCCGCTGATGGACCCGATGCTGAAGGAGTTCGCCGAGGTCGTCCGAGGTCTGACCTTCAACGAGCCGCGGATTCCGGTCGTTTCGAACCTCACGGGCCGCCTGGCCGAGTCGTACACCCCCGAGTACTGGGTCCGGCACGTCCGCGAGGCGGTCCGTTTCGCCGATGGCCTGCACACCTTGCACGAGTTGGGTGTGACCACGTTCGTGGAGATCGGCCCCGGCGGTGTTCTCAGCGGCATGGCGCAGGGCTGCCTGGACGAGGCCGTCACCGTGCCCGTCCTGCGCGGTGACCGCCCCGAGCGGCAGGCCCTTGTGACGGCCCTGGGCCATCTGCACACGCACGGCGGGTCCGTGGACTGGAGCCTCTTCTTCGGCGGTGCGCGGACGACCGACCTGCCGACGTACGCCTTCCAGCACGAGCGGTACTGGGTCGACGCCCCGGGAACGGCCGCCTCCGTGGTGGATCCGGTGGACGCGGAGTTCTGGGAGACCGTGGAGCGCGGTGACCTCCAGGCCCTCGCGGAGACCCTGGAGATCGGGGCGGGGGACGCGTTCAGCGACGTGCTGCCTAGGCTGTCGTCGTGGCGGCGGCAGCGCAAGGAGCGGTCCGCCGTGGACGGTTGGCGCTATGACGTCACCTGGAAAGGGATACCCGATCCCGCCCCGGAGGGCCCTGCCCGGCACGGTCTATGGCTGGTTCCGGTCAGCGCTGCGCAACTCGGCGACGGCTGGGTCACCGCCTGCCTCCGCAGGCTGACCGAGCGGGGCCTGGTCCCGCTGCCGGTCCCGGTCGAGCCGGCCACCGGACGTGAGGACCTGACCGCGCAGCTCGCCCGAGCGGCCGGTGACGAGACCGTTGCGGGCGTCCTGTCGCTGCTCGCCGTCGACGGCGGGGCCGCCCCGGCGGCCGCCGCACTGACCGCCGGCGTCGCGCTGACCGTTCTGCTCGTCCAGG
>NZ_JBSGDB010000416.1:0-7716 GCF_053602155.1 Streptomyces sp. NPDC004561 | reverse complement strand
GGTGCGGCGGGAGACTCCGCCCAGCTCCTCCAGGACCTGCCGCACGGTGAGGAGTTCGACGCCGGTGAGCGGCCCTGCCTCAGCTCTGGTTGAAGAAACCGTCCTCACGGTGGGAGGACGCCTCGCCGCTGATGATCTCCGTGTCGGCGGGCGTCAGCAGGAACACCCGGTTCGAGACGCGGTCGATCGAGCCGCGCAGCCCGAAGATGAGCCCGGCGGCGAAGTCCACGACCCGCTTGGCGTCTCCGGACTCCATGTTCGTGAGGTTCATGATGACCGGGACCCCGTCCCGGAACAGCTCCCCGATGGCGCGGGCGTCCCGGAAACTGTCCGGGGTGACCGTGCCGATCCGGCGGTCCTTCTCCTCGGCCGTGTCCGTGGCCACCTTCACCCGGGGGTCGGTGACCCAGGCGTCCCCGGACTCGGTGCCCTCGGAGTAGTCGTCGTCGTAGTAGCGCTCGTCATCGTTGTCGTCGACGAGGCCGAGCCACGCACTCGCCTTGCGTACCGATCCCATGGACGCCTCCTCTCACAGCGGTCTCTCTTGCTTTCCGCATCCCTATGGTCATCCATGATGCTGACGGCGCGCCAAGTGGATAGTCGCCGCGCGGGGGGTTTGTGACGGTACTGGTGCACAGCGGATCCGTCGAGAGTCCTTGTGCCCCAAGGGTCGCGACTCATACGGCTGCTGACTGTGAGTGAAATATGATTGTCGTCGGCGGATGGGTGATGCACGGAGCGTACGGGTGAACCAGAGGCCGCCCCGGTCCTGACGGGAGCTCAGGAAGGCCGTCCCCGATCCCGGTTCCACGGATCCGGCGGACCGATCCGGCGGACCTGTCCGGCGGGGAGATTTTCCGAAGCCTGCTGCCCTTTCGGGTGGCGCGGCACCGGCCGTCGTTGACGCGGGGACCAAGGCGGTGATCCTTCGGTGTTCGCCGGAGTGCGAGGGGGCGCGTGTGATGGCGTGACGAAGCCCTTCCGGGGCGGCGCGCCGGACGTGCCGATCGAGGCGGGGGAGCGCGCGTCGATCCGGCGCCGACGGAGCGTCAGGAAGCGTCGAGCAAAGGTGGTTTAAAGTCCAACGGCCGAAAGGCGCCCTTGTGTCGACCGGTCGTTCGGCCGAATACTCCCCCCAGCGCTTGTCAGGGGCATGCGTGTTCGGAATCCGGCCACCCCCTGGCTGCGCCTCACCGGGCCCTGACCCCACGCGGGCCCCCGACTTCCCTTGGAGGGAACGAAAAGTGAGGATCAAGCGCACCACTCCCCGCAGTGCCACCGCTAGACGGACCCGGCTGATCGCCGTGGCCGCCGGCTTCCTGGCCGCGGCCGCTTTCGCCGCCCCCACGGCGAACGCGAGCGACGCCCACACGTTCAGCGCCACCCAGCTCACCAAGGCCAGTGGCTCCGTCCTCAAGGCGGACATCCCCGGGACCGCCTGGGCGGTCGACGGCAGGACCGACCGGGTCGTCGTCACCGTCGACAGCACGGTCTCCGACTCCGAGATAGCGAAGATCAGGAAGCAGGCGGGCGCCGATGCGGGCGCGCTCACCATCAAGCACACCGCCGGCAGGTTCAACAAGCTGATCAGCGGCGGCGACGCCATCTACGGCGGCCAGTACCGCTGCTCGCTCGGCTTCAACGTGCACAGCGGCAGCACGTACTACTTCCTGACCGCCGGGCACTGCGGCCAGGTGGCCTCCACCTGGTACAGCAACTCCAGCCACAGCACGGTGCTCGGCACCAACGTCGGCTACAGCTTCCCGGGCAACGACTTCGCACTGGTGCGGTACACCAACTCCTCGATCCCGCATCCGAGTTCGGTCGGCAGCCAGTCCATCACCAGGGCGGCGACGCCCAGTGTGGGCCAGACCGTGTACCGGCGCGGGTCCACCACCGGCACGCACAGCGGCCGGGTCACCGCGCTGAACGCCACCGTCAACTACGGCGGCGGCGACATCGTGTACGGGCTGATCCAGACCACGGTCTGCGCCGAGGGCGGTGACAGCGGCGGCCCGCTGTACAACGGCACCACCGCCTACGGGCTCACCTCCGGCGGCAGCGGTAACTGCACCTCCGGCGGCACGACGTTCTTCCAGCCGGTGACCGAGGCGCTGAGCTACTACGGGGTCACGCTTCCCTGACGGGTCCGGCCCCCGTCCCGGCGAGCCCCCGCACACACGGGTGTGTGCGGGGCTCGCCGCTGTCCGGCGGGGCAAGGAACCGGCCATGACCGCTCGTCACGTTCCGGTGAAGGTTACTTGCACGTAGTGTTTGCAGCGCGAATTCCCTGACTTGATCGTGGACAGTCAAGTGTGACGGGGGTGTGCGGGGGGCGCGCAAGCCCTCTCCGGGCGCGTCCGGAAGTCGGCCTTGTGTGCTCCCTGTGCGGTTCGGAAGAGTGGGCGGCCGTCAACCAGCCTTCCGGTCCGTCGGGTCCCCATCGCCCGACCGGCCATCCCCCCACAGGAGGACGTGAGTTGAAACACCGACGCATACCCGGACGGCGGGCCGCCCTGGCCGGTGCGGGAATCGCCGCGCTGGTCGCAGCGGGAGTCACCTTGCAGAATGCGAACGCCAGCGAGCCCGCGAAGTCCCTGGCGCAGCCGCGGCTCCTGTCCGCTCCGGCGGCCGGAACGCTTGCCTCGACGCTCCGTTCGGACCTGGGCTCCGCCGCGGCGGGCAGCTACTACGACGCCCAGGCGAAGAACCTCGTC
This sequence comes from Streptomyces sp. NPDC004561, assembly GCF_053602155.1. Taxonomy (NCBI): domain Bacteria; kingdom Bacillati; phylum Actinomycetota; class Actinomycetes; order Kitasatosporales; family Streptomycetaceae; genus Streptomyces; species Streptomyces sp. NPDC004561. Next base: position 4,999 of record NZ_JBSGDB010000416.1, on the reverse strand, counting down.
GTCAATGTGCTCGACCAGGCCGCCGCGAAGACCGTCGAGTCGGCCGGGGCCAAGGCGAGAGTCGTCGCCAACTCGCTCGCCGAACTCGACGGCGCGCGTTCGGCGCTGAAGGAGGACGCCACCATCCCGGGCACGTCCTGGGCGACGGACCCCGTGTCCGACAAGGTCGTCGTCACCGCCGACAGGACGGTGTCCGGCGCCGAGTGGGCCAAGCTGAGCAAGGTGGTCGACGGGCTCGGCGGCAAGGCCGAGCTGAAGCGGTCCCAGGGGCAGTTCAAGCCCTTCATCGCCGGCGGCGACGCCATCAGCGGCTCCGGCGGGCGCTGCTCGCTCGGCTTCAACGTGGTCAAGGGCGGGCAGCCGTACTTCCTGACCGCCGGGCACTGCACCGCGGCCATCTCCAGCTGGTCGGACTCCAGCGGCAAGGAGATCGGGCGGAACGCGGAGTCCCACTTCCCGGGCACCGACTTCGGTCTGGTCAAGTACAGCTCGACGGCCGACCACCCGAGCGCGGTCGACCTGTACAACGGCTCGACCCAGAAGATCACCGGGGCCGCCGAGGCCACGGTGGGCATGAAGGTCACGCGCAGCGGGTCGACGAGCCATGTGCACGACGGCACGGTGACCGGTCTGAACGCCACCGTGAACTACTCCGAGGGCACGGTCGGCGGACTGATCCAGACCGATGTGTGCGCCGAGCCCGGTGACAGCGGGGGCTCGCTGTTCTCGGGCGGCAACGCGATCGGGCTGACCTCCGGCGGGAGCGGCGACTGCACCTCCGGCGGGCAGACCTTCTTCCAGCCGGTCACCGCGGCCCTGTCGGCCACGGGTACGCAGATCGGCTGACGGGTTGCGCAGGGAGCCCCGCTCCGGGTGTCCGGGGCGGGGCTTCGCCGTCTCGGCGCGGGCACCGGCCGCCGGGCCCTTTGTGATCTTGGGGACGGGCGTTTGCGCAGGTGGGAGGCGGGCGAACGGATGTCGCACAGTTGTTCGAGAATGGGGGTATGGTGGGGATGGGGAAGCTGGGAACTAGTGTTCGATAGTCGTTCGGGAGGTGTGCGTGCCGGGCTTCGTGCATCTGCACACCGTCTCCGGGTTCTCCCTGAGGTACGGGGCCTCGCATCCGGAGCGGCTGGCCGAGCGTGCCTCGGAGCGGGGCATGGACGCCCTCGCCCTCACCGATCGCGACACCCTCGCCGGCACGGTGCGCTTCGCCAAGGCCTGCGCCGGGGCGGGGGTCCGCCCGCTGTTCGGCGTGGATCTGGCGGTGGGGGCGGAGGCCGTGCGGAGCGACCGGCGCCGCACCCCGGTGCGGGGCGGTGCCTTTGTCGATGAATCGGCACCCCGGGTGACCTTCCTCGCCCGGGACGGCGCCCGGGGGTGGGCCGATCTGTGCCGGCTCGTCACGACGGCGCACGCGGGGGAGGGGGCTCCGCTGCTTCCCTGGGCCGGCAACCACGGCGACGGTCTCGTCGTACTGCTCGGCCCGGGGTCGGACGTCGGACGCGCCCTCGCCGCGGGGCGTCCCGACCGGGCCGCGAGGCTTCTGGAGCCCTGGCGCGAGATCTACGGTGACGCGCTGCGCCTGGAGGCCGTGTGGCACGGTCGTACGGGCACGGGGCCCGGTTCGCTGCGGCTCGCCGCCCGCACGGTCGGCTTCGCCGCCGAGCAGCGGGTGCGGCCCGTGCTCAGCAACGCCGTCCGGTACGCCGATCCCGGGATGGGGCAGGTCGCCGACGTGCTGGACGCCGCCCGCCGCCTGGTCCCGGTCGACCCGCGCGGGGAACTGGACTCCGGGGCGGCCTGGCTGAAGGACGCGCGGGCCATGCGGGGGGTCGCCGAGCAGGTGGTGGAGGCGGCCGGCTTCCGCCGGGACACCGCCCACCGGCTGCTGGAGCAGACCCGGGCCACGGCCGACGAGTGCCGGGTCGACCCCGAGGACGACCTCGGCATCGGCACCGTCCACTTCCCCGAACCGCATCTCGTCGGCGCCGGTCGCCGCACCGCCCAGCGGGCGCTCGCCTCGCGGGCGGCGGCGGGGATGGTGCGGCTCGGATACGGCGGCAGACGTGGGTACTGGGAGCGGATGCACCATGAGCTGGACATCATCGCCCACCATGGATTCGCCTCCTACTTCCTGACCGTCGCCCAGGTCGTGGACGACGTCAGGGAGATGGGGATCCGGGTGGCCGCCCGCGGCTCCGGCGCCGGGTCGCTCGTCAACCACCTCCTCGGGATCGCGCATGCCGACCCGGTCGAGCACGGGCTGCTGATGGAGCGCTTCCTGTCGAAGGAGCGCGTCGTGCTGCCCGACATCGACATCGACGTGGAGTCCGCGCGCCGGCTGGAGGTGTACCGGGCGATCATCGGCCGGTTCGGGGAGGAGCGGGTCGCGACCGTCTCCATGCCGGAGACCTACCGGGTGCGGCACGCGATCCGGGACGTGGGCGCCGCCCTGTCCATGGACCCGGCCGAGATCGACCGGGTGGCCAAGTCCTTTCCGCACATCCGGGCCCGGGACGCCCGCGCGGCGCTGGCGGAACTGCCCGAGCTGAGAGGGCTCGCGGCGGAGCAGGAGAAGTACGGCAGGCTCTGGGAGCTCGTCGAGGCGCTCGACGCCCTGCCGCGGGGAGTCGCCATGCACCCGTGCGGGGTGCTGCTCTCCGACGCCTCCCTGCTCGCGCGTACGCCGGTGGTGCCGACCAGCGGGGAGGGGCTGCCGATGGCGCAGTTCGACAAGGAGGACGTGGAGGACCTCGGGCTGCTCAAGCTCGACGTGCTGGGGGTGCGGATGCAGTCGGCCATGGCGCACGCGGTCGCCGAGGTGGCGCGGGCGGCGGGGGAGCGGGTCGACCTGGACGCGGTGGCGCCGGGGGATCCGGAGACGTACCGGCTGATCCGTTCCGCCGAGACGCTGGGCTGCTTCCAGATCGAGTCGCCCGGTCAGCGGGACCTGGTGGGGAGGCTGCAGCCGAGCACCTTCCACGACCTGGTCGTGGACATCTCGCTGTTCCGGCCCGGACCCGTCGCCGCCGACATGGTGCGGCCGTTCATCGAGGCGCGGCACGGCCGGGCGCCGGTGCGCTATCCGCACCCGGACCTGGAGGGACCGCTGAAGGGGACCTACGGGGTCGTCGTCTTCCACGAGCAGGTCATCGACATCGTCGCCGTCCTGACCGGCTGCGGGCGCGGCGAGGCCGACCGGGTGCGGCGCGGGCTGTCGGACCCGGAGTCGCAGGGGCGGATCAAGGTGTGGTTCGCGCAGACCGCGGCGGCCCGCGGCTACGACGCGGAGACGATCCGGCGGACCTGGGAGATCGTGGAGGCGTTCGGGTCGTACGGGTTCTGCAAGGCGCACGCCGTCGCCTTCGCCGTGCCCACGTACCAGTCGGCCTGGCTGAAGGCCCATCACCCGGCCGCCTTCTACGCCGGGCTGCTCACCCACGACCCGGGGATGTACCCCAAGCGGCTGCTGCTGGCGGACGCGCGGCGGCGCGGGGTGCCGATCCTGCCGCTGGACGTGAACGTGTCCGGGGTCGCCCATCGGATCGAACTGGTGTCTGAATCACCGAAGGTGTGGGGGCTGCGGCTCGCGCTTTCCGACGTGCACGGCATCAGCGAGGCCGAGGCGCGGCGGATCGCGGACGGGCAGCCGTACGCCTCCCTGCTGGACTTCTGGGAGCGGGCCCGGCCGAGCCGCCCGCTGGCCCAGCGGCTCGCCCAGGTGGGGGCGCTGGACGCCTTCGGCGCCAACCGCCGTGACCTCCAGCTGCACCTGACCGAGCTGCACCGGGGCGCCCGGGGCGCGGGCGGCGGTCAGCTCCCGCTGGCGGGCGGCAGGAGGACCGCGCCGGCGGGGCTGCCGGACCTGACGTCGGCGGAGAGGCTCAGTGCCGAGCTGGGCGTGCTGTCCATGGACGCCTCGCGCAATCTGATGGACGACCACCGGGAGTTCCTCGAGGAGCTGGGCGTGGTCTGCGCGCGCCGGCTGCGCGAGGCCCGGCACGGCGAGACCGTGCTGGTCGCGGGCGCCAAGGCGGCCACCCAGACCCCGCCGATCCGGTCCGGCAAGCGGGTCATCTTCTCCACGCTGGACGACGGCACGGGCCTGGTCGACCTCGCCTTCTTCGACGACTCGCACGACGCCTGCGCCCACACCGTCTTCCACTCCTGGCTGCTGCTGGTGCGCGGGGTGGTGCAGCGGCGCGGGCCGCGCAGCCTGAGCGTGGTGGGCTCCGCCGCCTGGAACCTCGCCGACCTGCTGGAGGTGCGCCGCACGGAAGGACTGGACGGGGTCGCGGCCCGGCTGGCCGGACCGCCCGGCGCCGCCGGGGACGCCCCCGGGCCGGACGACGGCGACGGGCCGGCCCGGGCACGGGCCGCGGGTTCGGACGGGCTGCCCCGGCCGGCCGGTTCGGCGGCCCCCGACCCGATGGAGGGCCGGACCATCCGCATGCCCACGGGGTACGAGATGCACCCCTGGGCCGATCTGCGCCCCGCGGGCGAAGGGCCCGCGGTGGGAAGGAAGTTGTGGCACCAGAGCCCGGGGAGTGCGGGATGACCATTCTCTGCGTACGTTTCCAGCTGCCGCCGATGTACGAGGCCGCCCTGCCGGGGCTGCTCGGGCTGCTGGAGGAGTTCACCCCGGTCGTGGAGGCGCTGCCCCCGGACGGGGCGCTGGCCGATCTGCGCGGCGCCGAGCGGTACTTCGGGCGCAGCGCGGTGGAGCTGGCCGCGGTGATCCGGGTGCGGGCCCTCGCGCGGTACGGCGTCGACTGTGTCATCGGCGCGGGCCCGGGGCCGATGCTGGCCCGTGTGGCGCTGCGCGACGCCCGGCCCGGTGTGACGTGTGCCGTGCCCAGGGACCCGGACGGCGTCGCGGAGTTCCTCGCCGGGCGGCCGGTGTCCGTGCTGCCCAGCGTCGGCACGGCCGTCGACCGGGTGCACGCCGGGCACGGCCGGCTGGATGTGGTGGTCGCCAACGCCGGGATCAGCATCC
>NZ_JBSGDB010000415.1:0-7737 GCF_053602155.1 Streptomyces sp. NPDC004561 | reverse complement strand
ACCTCCTCGGGGGTGACCTCCAGGACGCGCTTCACGGCGGTGAGGGCGAGCTGCGGGTCGCCGAACAGGACGGCGTACCGGCTGCTCGGCACGGGGGCGCTGCGCTCCTGGGCCGACGGCCTGCTCGGCCGCCTCGACGGGGACGGCCGGGATCTGCGCGGCACCCTGCGCGCCTGGCTCGCCGCCGACGCGAACGCCGAGCACACCGCCGAGGCGCGGGGCGTGCACGCCCAGACCGTACGCGAGCACGTCCGGGCCGCCGAACCCGTCCTGGAACGCCGGTTGCTGACCGGCGGCACCGATCTGTACGAGGTCGTGCTGGCCCATCTCGTCACCGGCGAACTGGCCGTGCCCGCGCTGGGCCCGGCGAACCGTGACCAACCGGACTCGGCTGTGCACGGGTGAGTGCCGCGCGGGCCGTGCCGGGCATCGGTGCGCTGGCTCCGGCCCGACGGCGCACGTAGGTTCGGCATTCCGCGGGGCACGACCGGAACGGGGGACCGGTCGGGGCCCCGCGCCCCATCTCGCCCAGCGGTCAGTCGCCCAGCCGGGCCGGTATCTCCTGCCAGCCGTGCGCGATGAACGAGGGCACCCGCCGCAGCTCGCCGGCGCCGACCGCCAGGCGCAGCCCCGGGAAACGGGAGAACAGGGCGGGCAGCGCGGTCAGCGCCTCCAGCCGGGCCAGCGGAGCCCCGATGCAGCGGTGCACCCCGATCCCGAACGCCAGATGGTCCCCGGCCTCCCGCGCCGCGTCGAAGACGGCCGCGTCCGGACCGTAGTGCGCCGGGTCGAGGCCGGCCGCCGCGTACGTCGTGATGATCGCGTCCCCCGCCGGGATCGTCACGTCCCCCACCTTCAGCTCCTCCACCGCGAACCGCAACGGCAGCGCGGCGATGGACGGATGCACCCGCAGCGTCTCGTCGACCACCGCGTCCCAGCCGACCGTCCCCGAGCGCACCGCCGCCAGCTGCACCGGGCGGGTCAGCAGGGCGACGGCCGCGTTGCCGATCAGATTGACGGTGGTCTCGAACCCGGCGCCGACCACCAGCAGCAGCGTGTGCAGCAGCTCCTGGTCCGAAAGCCGGTCGCCCTCGTCGTCCCGGACCCGGATCAGCTCCGTGGTGATGTCGTCGCCCGGGTGCGTCCGCCGATGGGCGATCAGCGCGCCCAGTACCGCGCCGATCCGCTCGTGCACGGACGCGGCGAAGGCGGGGCTCACATCGGAGGTGTCCATGATGTCGGCGATCAGCCGCGCCGCGTCCGGCCGTAACTCCTCGGGGACGCCGAGCAGTTCGCAGATCATGCGCATGGGCAGCGCGTGGGCGAGCCCCGCGCGCAGGTCCACCACCCGGCCGCCGGCCCCCGCGGCCTCCAGCGCGTCCAGCGACTCGCCGGTCAGGGCCGCCACACGCGGCCGCATGGCCTCGGTGCGCCGGTGCGTGAAGCTCGGGGCCACCAGCTTGCGCAGCCGGGCGTGGTCGCTGCCGTAGGTGGAGAGCATGTTGACCACGCCGACCCAGTTCGCCACCCAGCTCCAGGACGGGTGCGTGTCCAGCTCCGGCCAGAGGCGCCAGTGCAGACGCGCGTCCTTGCTGACGCGGGGATCGAGGACCAGGTCCCTGAGGGTGTCGTAACCGGTGGGTGCCCAGGCGGGGATGCCGCCGGGCAGTTCGACGGGCACGACGGGGCCGAGGGCGCGCAGCCGGGCGCTCTCGGCCGCGATGTCGGAGCCGAAGGGATCGAGGGCGATGCGGTCGGTGCCGGTCACGACGGTCTCCAGACGGTCGGCCTCCGGTGTGTCGGTCACCGTCAAGTACACCGTGTCATCGGTCGCTTGCACACGGTGAAATCCGGCTCGCCCGGCGAGCCGGCCGGGTGACGACCCTCAGCGGGCCGCCGGTTCGGCGGGCAGGTTGAACACGTGCCGCGGGGAGATGATCCGCGTGATCGCCTCGCCGAACAGGGTGCTGGGCTCCTGACCGGCATGGTCGATGTCGGTGTTGAGCAGCACGACGAGGGTCGTCCGCGTCGCCGGGAGGTACACGGTCAGCGACTCGTAGCCGGGCAGGGAGCCGTTGTGGCCGATCCACCCCCGCACGTTGAAGATGCCGAGCCCGTAACCGGCGCCCGGGATCGGGGTGGCCGGAGTGACGAGCCGCTGCCGCTGGGCGGCGGCGCTGATCATCCGCCGGCCGTCGGGCAGTTGACCGGTGGCCACCGTGGGCGCCCAGATGTGCAGGTCGTGCAGTGTCGAGATCATCGCCCCGGCCGCCCAGCCCCAGGACGGGTTCCAGTCGGCCGTGTCGGCGACCGCGCCGGTCGCCGTCTGGTCGGTGTATCCCTGCGCGTGCGGCGCCGGGAACTCGTTGCCCGTCGGGAAGAGCGTGTTCCCCATGCCGGCCGGACCGAGGACGTGCTGCTTGATGTAGTCCCCGAGCGGTCGGCCGCTCTCCTTCTCGACGACCAGTCCGAGCAGGATCAGATTGGTGTTGGAGTAGGAGAACTTCTGGCCCGGCTGGAACATCACCGGATGCCTGAAGGCGTAGTCGAGCAGCTCCTGGGGCGTGAAGGGGCGCTGCGGGTCGGAGGTCAGGGCCTTGAAGAAGCCGTCGTCCTCCGAGTAGTTGAACAGCCCGCTGCGCATCCCGGCCAGCTGGCGCAGGGTGATCCGGTCGCCGTTCGGCACCCCGTGCACGTACGTGCCGATCGGATCGTCCAGCCGCACCTTGCCCTGGTCCACCAGTTGGAGGAGCGCGGTCACGGTGAACGTCTTGGTCTCGCTGCCGATGCGCATGTACAGGTCCGACGTCATCGGCCGGCCGGTGCTCTTGTCGGCCACGCCGAACGAGCGGACGTAACTGCCCTGCCCCGGCGTCCAGATGCCCACGCTCACGCCGGGTACGTGCGCCTCGTGCATCACCCGCTGCACGGACGCGTCGAGTTGCCGCGCGAGGGCGGGGGTGAGGGCGCGTACGTCGGGTGCCGTGGGCGAGGGGCTGGGTGAGCCGGCGGTGAGCGCGGCCGGCATCGGTGCCGCCCCGGCCGGTCCTGCGGCGAGCGGCGACATCAACGCCCCCGCCGTCACGGCGATCACGGCCCCCTTGCGGAGGCGTCCGGATGGATGCGACATGGGCTGCCTCCAAGCACCCGACGGGGTGCGTGCGGTGGGCGGGACGCCGAAGTCCGGACTCCTCAGCATAGGAGCGCCCACCCCACGGCGCCCGTCGGCCCGTACGGGGCTCAGGCGGCGTGCCCACCCGGTGGCCGGGAGCGGTGGCGCAATGTTCGTCGGACGGGCGGCGGACCCCTGCTACTGCCCGCACAGCGGTGCGAGGACGGCCAGGGTGCCGTTCGCCTGCCGCAGCGCCTCCTCCAGGGTGCCGGGCAGGTGCAGGGCGCCGGTGCCGTCGGGCGGTACGAGCCACTCCAGGGAGCGGGCCGGCCGGTACGGCGGCGGTGCGGCGACCCAGGAGCCCTTGGTCGCGTAGCGCAGCCCGGCGCCGACCCAGCCCCCGGACGGATCCGGCGGCAGGAAGAAGCCGACCCGCCCCGCCACCGTGTCCACCAGGGTCGGCCCCGGAACCGGCAGTCCCGGCCGCCACAGCAGGTCGAGCGTGAGCAGCCCCAGTCGCTCGGGGACGCTCAGCACGTCCCAGAAGCGCCCCGCCTCCAGCAGCGAGATCCCCTCGCCGTGGTCCCACTCCCACTTGCACGCGCGCGGGTCGGGGGCCGCAGCCGCCAGCCACTCCACGCCCCGCATCCACATCGTGTTCGTCATGCACCGCTCCGGATGTCCTCGCTCGCCTGCCATGGGCGCAGGAAGCGGCCGTGACCGGGCACTCCGTGCGCGTGCACAGCAACCCGGCATATGCATGCTCGTAGATATTTCTACCTGGCGGAAGGGGTGGCGCGGCCTGGCGTTTAAGACGGCATGTTCGAACCCCGCGCGCCGGTTCGTCGGGCGGGGGAGGGGAGGCGGGGCACACCTTCAGCTACCGCAGATTCGTCTCTGCACTCGATTCGATTGTAGTGGCAATCGATTCATGCGTCAGCTCTTGAGTGTGCCGTCGTTCCAGTCGTACGCTCTCGGCATTCCGTCACCGTCACCAGCGAGGTACCCCATGGACCGCACGCGTCTGCACGACCTACTGGCCCGTGAGAGCGCCGAGGCCGAACGCCGCAACCCCCGCTCGCGGGCGGCCTACGTGCGGGCCGACCACCTCTTCGGCCGGGTGCCGATGACCTGGATGAACAAGACGGCCGGCGCCTTCCCCCGGTACCTGGCCGGGGCACGCGGCGCCCGGGTCACGGACGTGGACGGGCACGAGTACATCGACTTCTGTCTCGGGGACACCGGCGCGATGGCCGGCCATTCGCCCGCGGCCGTCACCGAGGCGGTGCGTGTGCGGTTCGCCGAACAGGGCGGGGCCACCGCCATGCTGCCCACGGAGGACGCCGAGTGGGTCGGCGCCGAGCTGACCCGCCGGTTCGGCCTGGCCCGCTGGAGCTTCTCGCTGACCGCGACCGACGCCAACCGCTGGGCGATCCGCCTCGCCCGGGCCGTGACCGGCCGCCCGAAGATCCTGGTCAACAGCTACTGCTACCACGGCAGCGTGGACGAGTCGCTGATCGTCGTCGGCCCGGACGGCACGGGCACCGCGCGCCCCGGAAACGTCGGCGCGCCCTGCGACGTCACCCTCACCAGCAGGGTCGCCGAGTTCAACGACCTCGAAGGACTGGAGCGCGAACTGGCCCACGGCGACGTCGCCGCGGTCCTCATGGAGCCCGCCCTCACCAACATCGGCATCGTCCTGCCCGAACCCGGCTACCTCGCGGGCGTCCGCGAGCTGACCCGGCGCTACGGCGCCCTGCTGATCAACGACGAGACCCACACCTTCTCCGCGGGCCCCGGCGGCTGCACGGCCGAGTGGGACCTCGAACCCGACCTGCTCACCATCGGCAAGGCGATCGGCGGCGGCATCCCGGCCGGCGCCTACGGCCTGTCCGCCGAGCTCGCCGAACGGCTGCTGGGCCGTGCCGACCTGGACCTGGTCGACATGGGCGGCGTCGGCGGCACCCTGGCCGGCAACGCCCTGTCGGTCGCGGCGACCCGCGCCACCCTGGAGCAGGTGCTCACCGACGAGGCGTTCGCCGGGATGGCCAAGCTCTCCGAACGCTTCGAGGCGGGGGTCCGCGCCGGCATCGAGTCACACGCGCTGCCCTGGTCCGTCAGCCGGCTCGGCGCGCGCACCGAGTACCGTTTCACCTCCCCGGCGCCACGCACCGGCACGGAGTCCGCGGGGGCCTCCGACGCGGAGCTGGAGGACTTCCTGCACCTGTACCTCGCCAACCGGGGCATCCTGCTGACCCCCTTCCACAACATGGCGCTGATGTGCCCCGACACCACCGAGCAGGACGTCGACACCCACACCGAGGTCTTCGCCGCCGCCCTCGCCGAGCTGGCCGGCTGAACGCCGCGGCCGGCGCCCGACGCACGAAAGGACACGCGTGGACGAGATCGACCGGGCCATCCTGCGCGAGCTGCAGACCGACGGCCGCATCGCCTACGCCGACCTCGGCCCCAAGGTCGGCCTGTCCGCCTCGGCGGCCCGGCAGCGGCTCCAGCGCCTGCTGGACTCCAGGGCGGTCCAGGTGGTCGGCGTCACCGACCCGATGGCAATGGGCGGGCAGGCCATGGCCCTGCTGGGCATCGGCGTCGACGGCGACCCGCGCACCGTCGCCGATGCCCTCGCCGAGCAGCCCGAGGTCGTGTACTCGGTGCTCACCTCGGGCGGATTCGACCTGTTCGCCGAGGTGGTCGCGCCCGGTCCCAAGGCCCTGCTGGACTTCGTCAACGACGTGGTCCGCCCCCTGGAGGGCATCCGCGAGGTCCAGTCCTTCCCCTACTTCGCCATCCACACCCACCGCTTCCTGTGGGACGTGGGGTGAGGGACCGCTTCCTCTTGGACGTGGCGTGACGGACCGCTTCCTGCGGTACGAGAGGTGACGCACGGGTCAGGACGCCTAGCGGCCGGTGGGGGCGCCGGGACCGGCCGGGTCGGGGGCCAGCACGAGCATGGTGGCGTCGTCGCGGACCTCGTAGCCGAGCCGATCGAGGTCCGCCCACACCGCGTCGGGGAGCTGGTCGTACCCGGTGTCCGCGAGGTCGGCCAGTCTCTCGGGGAGCGGATAGAAGTCGCCTGAGCCGTCCCGCGCCTCCCAGACGCCGTCGGAGGCCACGAGCAGCCGGTCGCCCGGCTCCAGCTGCACCGTGGCCTCCTTCGGCGGCTCGACACCGACCATCCCGAGCCCCAGCGGAGTGCCCGGCGCGACGGCGACTTCCCGCGCGCTTCCCCGTTCCAGCAGGACGGGCGCCGGATGCCCGCAGGCCACCACGCGCACCGCCCGCGAGTCGGCGGCGAACTCCACCAGCACGGCGGTCGCGAACAGCTCCCCGTCACCCGAGGAGTCCACCTCCAGCCGGCGGTCCATCCGGCCCGCCACCGCCTCCAGGTCCTGCTGGTCCAGCACCGCCTCCCGGAACGCCCCCAGCAGCGACACCACGGACGCGACCGCCGTCAGCCCGTGCCCCCGCACGTCGCCCATCACCGCCCGTACGCCGTACGGGCCCTCCCGCACGTCGAAGAAGTCCCCGCCCACCAGCGTGTCGGTCTCGGCGGCCCGGTAGAAGCCCGCGCAGCCGACGCTTCCGACCCGCTCCGGCAGCGGCGGCATCACCGCACGCTGCACGGCCTCCCCGATCGCGCGTTCCGCACTCAGCTGGGCGTCCCGGCGACTGCGCACGTAGGACACGAACACACTGAGCAGGGCGACGAAGACGATGGTGAGCAGGTCGGTGTTGCCGGGACGGTTCAGATGGGTGGACGGCAGGTTCAGCGCCACGATCACCAGGGCACCCAGCACGGCGGTCGCGGCCGGCCCGTACGACAGCACGGCCAGCGGGGGAATCGCCCCCAGCAGGAAACCCAGATCGCTGGCGTGCGGTGTGACCGCCGTGGCCAGGGTGACCGCGATCAGCAGCAGCACGGGCAGCAGCCGCACCCACCGCGGCGGCGGCGCTCCCCGCAACCAGCCGCGGTCGTCATGGACCCCACGCGACGATCCGCCGCGCACCCTTCCCACGTGCCCACGCTACGCCGCCACCGGGACGAGGGCCCGCTGTCGGCGGCGGGCGCATCGGCTACCCGAAAACCCTTGGACGCCGAATCCCCGGCCCGCCTAGCGTGTGACCGCACGCCCGAGACGGACGGAAGGAGGCGAGCGTCATGGCCGTTGTCATCCCGCGCTCCCCCCTCCCCTCCCCGTCGCCCGGGTGTGCCACGCCTGACCGGGAGCGCGCCCCCCCGCACGCATCCCGGAGGAACCCATGACCGCCGTGGTCATCCGCACGCTCGACGAGAGCAGTGCCCATCTCTTCGACACCATGCCCGACCCGCTGGCCTTCGGTGAGAAGCACCGGCGCACCCGCTACCGCCCCGACTGGCGACGGATCGCCGTGCGCGACGGCCGCACCGTGGCCCGCGCCGCCTGGTGGGCCAGGCCCGAGGACACCGAACCGCTCCTGATCAACTGGTTCGACGTCGCCGAGGGGGAGCAGGAGACCGGAGCCGAACTGCTGCGGACCGCGCCCTGGCACACCGACGAACTCCTCACCGTGCGGCAGGTCCTGGAGGAGCTGGGCGGAGTCTCCCGCCGCACCTTCTACCGCTGGCGTGA
>NZ_JBSGDB010000414.1:0-7774 GCF_053602155.1 Streptomyces sp. NPDC004561 | reverse complement strand
GTTGGGGCGGCCCACGAAGCAGGCGAAGCCGGCGCGGTGGACGGTCTCGGCCGGCTGCTCGGATGACTGGGTGCGAACGCTCATGCCGTTCATTGTCCCTGATCCCCGAGCCCCCGCCGCACCGTGAGGTTTCGGTAACCCTCAGGCAATGAAACGTCACGGAAACACACCCGTACGCGACCGGAAACGCACAGCGGTGACCCTCTGACGAGCCCCCACACCGTTGGAGACGCCCGTGACCCTCGCCGCCGCGCACGTGAACACCGGCGACACCGCCTGGCTGCTCGCCGCGACCGCCCTCGTCCTGCTGATGACCCCGGGACTGGCCCTGTTCTACGGCGGCATGGTCCGCACGAAGAGCGTCCTCAACATGCTGATGATGAGCTTCGTGTCGATCGCCCTGGTCACGGTGGTCTGGCTGGCGGCCGGCTACTCGCTCGCCTTCGGGGACGACATCGGGGCGGGGCTGATCGGCGGGCTGCGGCACGCCGGCATGAGCGGCCTCGGCCCCGGCAGCGTGCACGGCACGGTGCCCACGCTCCTGTTCGCCACCTTCCAGCTGACCTTCGCGGTCGTCACGGCGGCCCTGGTCAGCGGGGCGGTCGCCGACCGGGCGAAGTTCTCGGCCTGGCTGGTCTTCGTGCCGCTGTGGACCCTGCTCGTATACGTCCCGGTCGCCCACTGGGTGTGGGGCCCCGGCGGCTGGATCCTCGACGGGCTCGGCGCGCTCGACTTCGCCGGCGGCCTGCCCGTGGAGATCACCTCCGGCGCCTCCGGTCTCGCCCTGTGCCTGGTCCTCGGGCCCCGGCTGGGCTTCAGGAAGGACGCGATGCGGCCGCACAACCTGCCCATGGTGGTCCTCGGCGCCGGTCTGCTCTGGTTCGGCTGGTTCGGCTTCAACGCCGGTTCCGCGCTCGGCGCGAACGGCCTCGCCGCGGCCGCCTTCCTCAACACCCTCGCCGCGGGCTGCACCGGCCTGCTGGGCTGGCTCTTCGTGGAGCAGCGGCGGGACGGGCACCCCACCACCCTCGGCGCCGCCTCCGGCGCGGTGGCCGGTCTCGTCGCGATCACCCCGTCCTGCGGCACGGTCTCCCTGCTCGGCGCCCTCGTGGTCGGCCTCGCCGCAGGTGTCGTCTGCTCCTACGCGGTGAGCTGGAAGTTCCGGCTGAACTACGACGACTCCCTCGACGTCGTCGGCGTCCACCTGGTCGGCGGCGTCATCGGCACCCTGCTGATCGGCCTGTTCGCCGAGAAGGCGATGACCGGCGGCACCGAGGGCCTGCTCTACGGCGGCGGGCTCGCCCCCCTCGGCAGGCAGCTGCTCGCCGTGGCGGTCGTGGCGCTGTACGCCTTCGGGGTGACGTACGGCCTCGGCAAGCTGCTCGACCGCGTGATGGGCCTGCGGGCGAGCGAGGAGCAGGAGCTCACCGGCCTGGACCTTACGGTGCACGCGGAGACGGCATACGATCACGGCGTCCTGGGCCACGGCGCCCCGGTCAGCTCCGCCGTCCTCCCCTCCGCTCAGAAGGCCACCCGGGCATGAAGCTCATCACCGCGATCGTCAAGCCGTACCGTCTGGACGAGGTCAAGACCGCCCTGCAGGAGCTGGGCGTGCACGGTCTCACCGTGACCGAGGCGAGCGGCTACGGCCGCCAGCGCGGCCACACCGAGGTCTACCGGGGGGCCGAGTACCGGGTCGATCTGGTGCCGAAGGTGCGCATCGAGGTCGTGGTGGAGGACGCGGCCGCCGACGAGGTGATCGACGCGATCGTCAGCGCCGCGCAGACGGGGAAGATCGGCGACGGGAAGGTGTGGTCCGTGCCGGTGGAGACCGTCGTACGGGTGCGGACCGGCGAGCGCGGCCCCGACGCGCTCTGACCAGCAGCACGCCGGTCACCACCGCCGCGGCGGACACCAGCGCGACGAGCAGCCAGGGCAGCGCGAGGTAGGAGGCGCTCGCCGACTGGCGGGTGCCCGGCGCGCTCGCCGTCAGGGTGACGCCGGCCCGGTCGAGCTGGGGCGCGCCGCGCCAGGTCTCGGTGAGCCGCACCCGCTGGCCCGGCAGCAGTTCGGAGGGGACCCGGGTCAGCTCGCGGTCGAGCAGCGTACGGCCGAACAGCCCGCGCACCCTCAGCCGCACCTTCGGGTCCAGGGTGACGTTCCCGGTGTTGCGCAGGGTGTAGGTGATGGTCGCGGTGCTGTCGCCGAGGCCGGGCAGCAGGGGCTGGTGGTGGCCGAGGCGCACCTGCTCGACGGAGAGGGCGGGCAGGGCGGGGCCGCCGACCCGGAGGTAGACGCGGGCGCCGACGGCCCGTTGGACGCCGAGCGCCAGGCTGCCGCTGCCGGGGTCGATCCGTTCGTCGAGGGCGACGATCGCGCCCGGGTGGTCGCCGGGCCCGGCGCCCCGCGGCACGCGCAGGGTGAACGGCACGGTGACGGTCCGGTGGCCCGGCACGGTGATCCGGGACCGGTCGAGCCGTGCCCAGGCGCCCACCCCGCGCATCCGCTCCCCGGCCGTCCGCACGGCGAAACCGCCGTCCCGGGCGGTGTTGTAGGCGTCGGCCGCGTAGAGCCGGAAGGTGAGCGGGGCGCCGGTCCTGTTCTGCACGGCGACCCGGTCGGTGAGGGTCTGGCCGGGGTCGGCGGAGAGGTAGAAGTAGGGGCGCGCGGCGATCTTCGAGGCGACCGGGTAGACGGACCAGCTGCCGTTGTCGGCGGCCCGCGCGGGCACGGCGGTGATCCCGAGGAGCAGGCCGAGAAGGCTCAGGAGGAGGACGTACGGCTTGCGCATGGGTGCGGCCCCCCATGGGCTCGGTCGGTGGTGGTCGGGCGGGTGCGGACCCTGTCTGTCGTACGACGGGGGCGCCCGGCCCCCGGTGTCAGGTGAGGGTGAGGGTCAGGACGCCGGAGTACGAGCCCGGGGGCGTGAACGCCGGTACGTCCAGGGAGAGTCCGGCGTCGACGGTGAACTCGCCGCCGGTGAGGGTGCCGTCGGAGGTCTGTGCGAGGGTCGCCCCCGAGGCGCCCACGGCGCCCGTGGAACCGGCCTTGCAGGTGCTGGGGCTGCCCGCCTTGGCCGCGCAGGACGGCGTCCAGCTCAGCCGGCCGGCGTCGATCTTGGCGCCGGGACCGGTGAAGTCGGTGACCTTGCCGGTCAGGGACCAGCCCGCGGGCCCGCCGCGGAAGTCCTTGACGGTCACCGTCCGCAGGGCGCCGGTCGAGGCCCCGCCCGCGCCGAAGTCGACGCCCGACAGCGCGACGGCGTCCCCGGCCTGGGACATGGACAGGGTGCCCGCCTTGACGGTGGTGGTCAGCTTCTGGCTGCCGGGCGGGACGGGCGTGTTGTCGTTGACGACGTAGGCCGCGGGGCCCGCGCCGGTGTCCGCGCTCCAGGAGCCGCCCTCGTAGGCCACGATCCCGGTCGTCGACTTGTCGTTGACGACGAGCGAACCGCTGAAGGAGCCCGAGGAGTTCGCGGTGACGGTCGCGGTGTCCGCGGTCTGGGTGGTGCCGGCCCGTCCGGCCAGGGTGACGGTGGCGCCCGGCGTGAAGTTGCTGCCGTTGACCGTGACACCGGCGCCCGGGTCACCGGAGGCCGAACCGAGCGTGATCGCACGGGTGTTGGCCGGGGTGCCGCTGGTCGCCGTGATCGTCTCCGAGGCCGGAGCGGGCGGGTTGGTGACGGTGCAGGGGGTGTCCAGCTCCAGGATGTAGCTGGTGTGGATGTTGTAGTCGCCGGGCGAGAGGGTGATCTGCCCGGCCTTGGTGACGGTGAACGTGCCGGTCATGGAGAAGGACGGGAACGCGGCCTTCCCCGGCACCGGGGGGTTCTTCTTGGGGCCGGCGACGGTGACGTCACCGGTCTGGGCGCCACCGAGGGCGACCTTGCCGGTCGGGGTCATGATGTCGGCCGGCAGGGCCAGGTCGGTGGGGTTGCTCGCGGCGGCCGTGACCACGGTGTAGGTCACGGTGACGGTGTCGCCGACCTTCGGGCTGGTGTTGTCCACCGAGACGGCGGCGGTCGTGGTGCCGTCGATCGGCGGCAGGCCCGCGACGGCGGGCGGGATGCAGTGCGTGGCGAAGTCCACGTTCGCGCCGGCGGCACCGGCCGGACAGGCCAGCGCGCCGCCCGCGGTGACCGCGAGGGCGGTCGCCCCGAACAGTGACGCCCAGCGCCACCGTCGGGTTCTTCGGGGTGTCGGACCCATGGGCCCCCTCCTGAGGGTTGCTGGCGCAGCGGCTCGTCTGCGCCGACAGGGGGCATTGATGTGGAGCCGCCGTGAGAAGTCAATGGAAATGCCGCAGAAAACTGACGGAGCATCAGATTCTGCGGCATCCACGGGAGTTCCGGCAGCAACCGGAACAGATCGCTCAGCCGCGTCAGTCGAAGACGAACGGGCCGGGCGACTGCGGGGCGGTGGCCGTGCAGGTGATGGTGATCCCGAAGACGGTCATCTTCAGGGAGCCGCCGTACGCCTCCAGGCTGTCCCCGGAGGCCACGGTGCCGGCGAGCGGGCCGACGGTGACGGTGTCGCCCGCCGCCATGGCCGGGTTCCGCGTACCGCTGAAGACACTCGTGCCGCCGCCACCCTTCACGAAGGTGGCGGTGGACGAGACGGAGTCCTGCGCGACCGCGATCGGCACGGTGATCGCGGAGGAGGTCATGGTGACGGTGGCCGACGTGCCGCTCTGGGTGACGGTGAGCGTCGCGGCGCCGCCGCCGTAGATGCCGCAGTTCGCGTCGATGGTCGCCGTCCGGGGGGTGACGGCGGCCGCGGTGGGCGCGAAGGCGAGGGCGGTGGCCGCGAGGGCCCCGGCCACGAGCGCCGCACCGGTTGCTGTGCGCTTGCCTCTCATGGGGATCCGCTTCCCTTCCCTGTGGGGATGCCATGTGGGGATGGTCGGAAGGTGCGCCGACGAACGGCAGGCCGGGCGGGCGGTTACGGACGCACGCGGCCGGCGGTGCGGATCTGACGGATCGTCGGAACGTACGGCTCCATTGATGCGCGAGGGGCGGGCGACGGCAAGGATGAATTCCGGACTACTCGGGGGCGCCCGCCGTGAGGGTGCGCCGCACCGCTCCGTCGGGCCCGGCCAGCAGCACCGGCGTCCCGGAGCCACCGAGGTCGGCGACGGCGGCCAGGTCCTCGGCCGGCAGCGACTCCGCCCCGCTCACCACCGCCGCCGCCTCCAGCGACGCGGCCCCCGACGCCACCGCCATGGCGACCGCGGTCCGCAGCGCGCTCAGCTTCAGCGAGGCGAGGTCCACCGACCCGGCGACATACGTGCGCCCCGTCTCGTCCCGTACGGCCGCCCCCTCGGGCACCCCGTTGCGGGCCCGCGCGGAGCGGGCCAGGGTGACGATCTTGCGGTCCTCGGGGTCCAGCGCGTTG
Organism: Streptomyces sp. NPDC004561; assembly: GCF_053602155.1. NCBI lineage: Bacteria > Bacillati > Actinomycetota > Actinomycetes > Kitasatosporales > Streptomycetaceae > Streptomyces > Streptomyces sp. NPDC004561. The sequence goes on along the minus strand of NZ_JBSGDB010000414.1, from coordinate 2,381 downwards.
CTCTCGGTCATGCCCAGAGCATACGAAGCCACCGGAGGTTCACCCCGCCACGGGGTACATGGCACCCCGGCGCCCCTCAGGAGAGGCCAGCCACTCCAGCTTGGCCGCGGTGTTCGCCTCCTCCAGCGGAGTGTGCAGCACGATCGTCAGATCGGGACGGGCCGGCACCTTCATCACCGTCGACTCCACCACCAGCAGCCCGGCCAGCGGATGGACCAGCTCCTTGCGGATCTGCCCCTGGTCCTCGATGTCCCGCTCGGCCCACAGCTCCCGGAACTCGGCGCTGGCCGCGCTCGCCTCCGCGAGCACCGTCCGGAAGCCCTCGTCGTCCGGCCGGGCGGCGCACGCGGCCCGGAACTGCGCCACGACCGTCCGCGCGTTCTCCTCCCAGCTGTTGCTGCGCGAGCGGTACAGCGGGTCGGTGAAGAAGTCGACGAGGCAGTTCTGCGTGATGTCCGGCCGCATCCCGAGCACCAGCGCGGCCGCGTCGTTGTACATCACGCAGTTGTAGTACGGGTCCATGATGTGCGCCGGATACGGCATCCAGGTGTCGATCAGCCGGCGCAGCCCCTCGCACATGTCCCGCCTGCCGGGCGCCACTTGGGGCGCGGGCGGGTTCATACCGGCCAGCAGGTACAGATGCCGCCGCTCGGCGTCGCTGAGCCGCAGCACCCGGCCGACCGCGTCCAGGACCTGCGGGGAGACGGAGATGTCCCGCCCCTGCTCCAGCCACTGGTACCAGGAGGCGCCCACCCCGGCGAGCACGGCGACCTCCTCCCGGCGCAGCCCGGGCGTGCGGCGCCGGGCCCCGCCGACGGGCAGTCCGGCCTCCTCCGGGCTGACCCGGGCCCGCCGGCTCATCAGGAACTCGCGCAGTTCACTGCGCCGTCGGCTCTTCGCCGCCTCCGCACCGGGCACGTGGCCGCTCCTCCCCCGTGGTGTCTGGTGGTGCCACCACCACCATAAGTTCCGACTCCCCACCGGTATTCCGATCGGCCGAAGCTCTGGTCATGGCGATCGACACCACCACCCCGACCACCACCCCCACGGACGCACCGCTCGGCACCCCCCGGCTGTCGACGCGTGACAGGCTCGTCCTGTTCGTGTTGTGCGCGGCCCAGTTCATGGTCGCGCTGGACTTCTCCGTGCTGAACGTGTCCCTGCCCGAACTGGGCGCCGACCTCGGCATGAGCCGGTCCGCCCTGCAGTGGGCCGTCACCGCGTTCGCGCTCCCCTCCGGCGGCTTCCTGCTCCTGTTCGGACGGATCGGCGACCTCTACGGCCGCCGCAGGCTGTTCCTGACCGGCCTCGCCCTGTTCGGCGCGGCCTCGCTGCTGGCGACCCTGGCCTGGGACCCGGCGTCGTTCCTCACCGGACGCGCCCTGCAGGGGCTCGGCGCGGCGGCGATCGTACCGACGGGCATGTCCCTGCTGACCACCACCTTCCCGGAGGGACCGGCCCGCGACCGCGCCCTCGGCATCTCCGGCACGCTGCTCTCGCTGGGCTTCACCGTCGGCATGGTCGCGGGCGGTGTGCTGACGGACGCGCTCGGCTGGCGCTCCACGATGGCCCTGCTCTCGGTGTTCGCGCTGATCGTGCTGCCGCTTGCGCCGGGTCTGCTGCCCGAGTCCCGCACCCCCGAGCGGCCGCGCCTGGACGTGCCCGGCGCGGTCACCGTCACCGCCGGTCTGCTGTCCCTGATCTACGCCCTGTCCACGGCCGCCGACCACGGGTTCGCCCGCCCCGACGTCATCGCCGCACTGGCCGCGGGGCTCCTGCTGCTGACCGCGTTCACCGTCGTGGAGTCCCGCTCGGCCGCGCCGCTCGTCTCCCTGCCCATGCTGCGCCGCCGCACGGTGGCGTGGGGCAACGTGGGCGGTCTCGTCACCTTCTCGATGATGTCGACGGTGATCTTCGTGCTGACCCTGTACCTCCAGGAGATCCTGCGGCTGTCGGCCTTCGAGACGGGGCTGGTCTTCGGCGTCCAGGGCGTGCTGTCGGCCGTCGCCGGCACGGTGGCCCCGAAGGTCATCGGCCGCTTCGGCGCCCGCCGCACCCTGGTCGGCTCGCTGGCCGGCCAGGGCGCGCTGATCGCGGCGCTGCTGCCGCTCGGCGCCCACGCCTGGTCGGTGTGGCTCGCCACGGCCGCCGTGTCCCTGGCCAGCATGTGCCACCTGGGCGCGATCATCTCGTACGGCCTGACCGTGACCTCCGGGGTCCCGGACGAGGAGCAGGGCCTGGCCACCGGCCTGGTGACCTCCACCCAGCAGGTGGGCATCACGGTCGGCATCCCGCTGCTGGGCGTGCTGGCCACCACCTCCGGCGACCTGCTGTCGGGCGTCCACACGGTCCTGGCGCTGGACGCGGCGATCGTGCTGGCC
>NZ_JBSGDB010000413.1:0-7799 GCF_053602155.1 Streptomyces sp. NPDC004561 | reverse complement strand
GGCCGACCTGCGACACTGCCCGTCGAGAGCACGTGATGCGATCGCCGACCACATGACTTGGGGGACGCCTATGGGCACGTTCCGACGCACCAACCTCTTCTACGGTGTTGACCATGAACGGGTGAACGCCGCGTTGGAGGAGTTTTGGCAGCAGGAAGGGCACAGCTTGGAGGGGCTGCGCGACGACGATGCGCATCGGCGCTACTACGGCGACTACTACACCCTTCACGAGCAGTGCGACGGCTGGACCGTGCTGGACTGGAACAAGGGCTGGGAGTGGGATCTGCGTCGACGCGCCCAGCTGCACGTCTCGCGGGTACACGACTGCCCCGGGCTGCTGACCTTCATCTACGACGACGACTTTTGGGGCTGCGAGCTGTTCAACCACGGCACGGTGATCGACCAGTTCCAGCAGCAGACCGGCAACATCAGCTCGTTCTTCGGTGATCTTCCCTGCCAGGGGCGCCCTGACCTCCTGCTCGCCCAGTTTCCGGCTCTGAACCTGAACTTCGAGCACGCTCGCGCCTATCTGACCCACTACAGCATCGACGACCCCGCATACGAAGACATCGACTACGAGGACGAGCACGACCCCCGCAACCAGCCCGCCCGCCCGGGCGACGGGTTCGGCCGCCTGGAAGGAGGCGTCTACTGGGACTTCCAGCACTTCCTCGGCGCCAGCGGCGGCCCGGTCTGGCGCAAGTTCACCACGGAACCCGTGTAGCGTCCGGTCTCTCTCACTGGCCTCAACGAGTTCTACCGCAGCTGCACACCCTGGAGGCCGTTCCCTGGCGCTACTGTCGGCGCTACGCGTCGTCCTCGCCGCCGTCGGTGTCCTCCTCCGCGTCGCGGTCGCGCAGCTGACGCAGGCCCGTGGCCGGGTTGGTGGCATGGAAGGCGTAGCGGCCGTGGATCTCCTTATCTGGACACCTTCGAGTGACGCTTGAACCGGTGCCGTGGCGGTGGAGGTTCAGGTCTCGTTGGGCCATCCGAATGCAGGCTTGGGGAGGCCGGTGTGCGGGTGGTCAAGGAACGCGACGGCGGTGTCGTACGCCGGGTGCGGTTGGTCGACGGTGACGGTGAACCGCTCGCAGCGGCCTGCCGGTTCCTGGATCACCTGGTCGACCGGGGGTTCTCGCCGCACACGATCTGTGCGTACGCGTACGACCTGCGGCGCCTGTTCACCTTCCTCGCTGCTGAGGGCATGGACTGGCGCCAGGTCCGGGGCCCGGACGCCCTCCGGCTGCTGGCGTTCCTGAGGCGGGCGCCGTCGCGTCGGCCCGCCCAGCGGCTCGGCCTGACGGTCGTGGTCGGCGGTCCGGAGGCGCCGGGTAGCCTGCTTTCGCCGGCGACCGTGAACCGGATCCTGGCTGCCGTCTCCAGCTTCTACGACTGGGCGGTGGTCGCCGAGGAGTACGACGGCGATTCCCCGATGCAAAAGCGCCTCGACCCGGCACTCGCCCGGGTGCCGGACCGGCATCAGCCGTTCAACGGAAGATCGGGCGTCGCCCCCGCGACCACAGCGCCGACCTCGGGAACCGAGCACTTCCCCTCCATCAGGGCACGTCTCACGTCCTCCACCACACCACGCTCCCGGAACGACCAGGCCATCCGCCTGGTTCACGATCAAGACATGGTGCAGTTAACAGGTCGGAACCAGGCCAGCAGCTCATACGCGTACGAGCGGAGCGAAGCCGGGCTGTCGTCGTCAGCGCGCATGTCGAGCAGGAACTCGCTGACCGCCGCCACCTCGACGCCGTCCATGTCGAGCAGCCGGTACGACAGGGTCGGGTCGCCGGTCTCCTCAACCCGGCCGACCCTCGGCACCGCAAGTGCTGTGACATCACGTAACTCCGTACGCTCCTGCACCTGATCCTCCACGAACCGCTGTGGTCTCCAACGACTCGTGATGACAGCACATCAGGACGGTTGTACGGGACGGTTTCGAGGGAAGCACGCTTAGCCGACAGGCCGATCTCGTCACCGTGCGTCGAACTCCGGGGACGCTCCAGCTCACCCCTCGGTAGTTTGGTCAACAGGTCTTCCATCTCGTCCCGGTATGCCTGGTGGATGATGTCCTTCCTGCCGTGGCAGATGTCGCGGGCGAGCTTGTGGCGGGACTCCTGCACGGTGAGCTGCTTGTGCATCTGCCGCCGATGGGTGTCGTCGACCGGGTCGAAGACGGCGAGCAGGTGCAGGGTCTTGGCGATCCGCCCGTACTCGGCGAACGCCTGCCCCAAGGGCGTGGGGTGGCCCTCGCAGCCGAACATCCGCAGCAGGTCGTAGGCGCGGACCTGGTTGGTGACCAGGGAGCCGGCCACCCGCAGCATGTCCCGCCAAGCGGTGAGCACCTTCTTCACGTTCACCCGGTTCCGAGCGAGCGCCTCCAGCGGCCCGTACCCGCCCACCGTCTCGCCGCCGGACATCTGGGCCTTCCAGAACCGCTGGTCCTGAAGGTCTTTGAACCGCGGGGAGAAGCGGTAGCCGAGCATCTTGAAGATGCCGAAGACCATGTCGGAGTAGGAGGCGTTGTCGGTGCCGACCATCTCCGGCTTCACCCCGCCGTCCGGGTTAGCAGCGCGTCCAGGATCAACAGGGAGTCTCGCGGGGTGCCGGGCACCACCATCTGCCCGATCCCGATGACCTGGTCATTGATCGCGTTGAGCCAGGTAATGCCCTTCTTCTTCGCGAAGTACTTCGGCGACGGGGCGGCGTTGATGGTGCGGACGGGGACGACGAAGCGCAGGCCGTCGACGGAGGCGAGCAGGCCCTTGCCCCAGAACTTGACGATCGGCACCTTCGCCTGGGCCTCGATCAGGGCGGCGTTGGCCGCGGCGATGGTGTCGGCCCGAAGGTAGTACTGGTCGACGTGGACCAGGCGGGAGCGGGTCAGGGCGTCGAAGTTCGGGTTGATGACCGGGGTCATCCCGATGTTGCACGCCTCGCTCACCAGCAGCGCCACCATGGAGGTGGTGAGGTCCTTCATGCGGGTCCTGCCGTCGCCCAAGTGCACGAAGGCGTCCAGGAACACGGCCGGGCGTGGACGGCGCACCGCGAACCGCACCACCATGGCGGGCACCACCGCCAGGTCTTCGGTCGGGAACGCCCCGAGTATCCGCAGAACCGCACAGCACCGCGAAGCCGAGCCGGGGCGCGAAGCCGCCCGTCTTCCCCGTCGCTGCGATCGACAACCCGGCGCTGCCGGAGGCGCTGGACGAGCTGGCGGCAGCGCGGGCAGACGAGATGGACGCCGACACCGTCAAACCGGAGTTGTCCATCGCGCGCAAGGCGAGCCGGCCCAGCTCGACGAACACGGCCACCGGCCGCTGCGGCGGCACGGCACCGACGACCCGACGACGACCGACATCTGACCGGCCCGGCTGGCAAGGAGACGGCCAAGCGCCATCATCGGCGGTAGCGCTGGGGACTAACGTCGTTCGCAGGCCAGGGCGTTTTACGCCTCGACGGTCTCCGAGGGCTCCAGGGGTTGGGTGGCGTGCGCCGCCTCAGCCGTGCCGCGCTCCCGGTGAGCGCGCTCGACCCGGCGGCCCCAGTTCGTGCCGCCGATGACCAGGGCAGCCCCGAGGATCCCGGTGTACCCGATGTGATCGCCGCCGAGGATCACCCCGACAGCGAGCGCCCAGATCGGCTCTGTGCCAAGCAGGAGGCTCACCCGGGACGGCGAGGTGGTCCGCACCGCCCACATCTGGATGAAGAAGGCAAAGACGGTGCAGACCAGCGCCAGATACAGCAGATCTCCCCACTGCGCCGGGTCCAGGCGCCAGGCGACAGCAGCGGCGGAGTCGCCGGCGAACGGGCTTGCCGCGCAGAACACCACCGCGCCCACACTCAATTGCAGCCAGGTCAGGTTCAACGAGTCGAACTGCCGCTTTGCGGAGCGGCGGTGCATGACCGTGACGTGCACCGCCCGGATCGCGGCGGCCACCAGGACGAGCAGGTCTCCCACAGAGGGGGCCCGCAGGGAGGATCCCGCCGCCAGCAGCGCCACGCCGACGACCGCGATGACGGCAGCCGCAAAGAAGGCGGGAGGCAGCCAGGAGCGTGCCACCAAGTTCTCCAACAGCGGCGTCATCACGATGGTCAGGCTGATGATGAGCCCGGCGTTGGTGGCGGAGGTTCCGGCGATGCCGAACGTCTCGAATGTCATGATCGCCGCCAGGATCACGCCCAGCAGCAGCCCGGTGCCTACCTCCGCGCCGGAGGCGCGCCGCAGTCTGCGCACGCAGAGGGGCGCCATCGCCACCGCGGTGATCAGGAATCTCAGTCCCAGGATCGCGATCACTGTCTTGGCCGTGACGAGGTCCTTGGCCGCGAGGTAGGTGGAACCCCAGGCGATCGCGACGACCAGGAGCAGGGCGTCGACCAGGCCGGTTCGTGGGATGGTTCTGGATGCGGGCACGTGCTGCTCCCAGGAGTCACTGTCGTCCTGCTCTGCGCAGGACGGAGGGGTGCGGTGTCATTGTGTGCGGACGGGGCTTGGCGTGCCGCGTCTGGCGAGCAGTGCGGCTCGAGCAGACGCGGCACGTGTGTCACCGCTAGGCGCTACTTCGCGTAGGCAGCACTCTCAAGCCGTATTGATTCGTGCTCCCACGCCTCCCGGTCGCGCAGGTACCGGGGCTGGTCCGCGCGGATGGCACGCGTCTCGGCACCACCGGCTGACAGCTTCCAGCGCACCGAGCCGGTGACCGCGCTCGCGCAGCGGTCGGTGAAGGTTTGGACGGCCTGTCGCAACTCGCCGTACCAGCGCCCTTCCAGGGCCTCCCTCACCCACACCTGCTCCATGTGCATCTTCTCCCGGATGGTCTCCGCGCTGAGCGTCGCGGTCTCCAGGTGGCGGTAGGAGCGCAGGAGGAGCCAGGCGGCGGGCATCTCACGGATCTCCAGCACCTTCTCGCCGTTGTCGAGGTGCTCCAGACCGCTGTACCGGCCGATACCGTAGGCACCGACCCGGTCGTTGAGGGCGGCGATCAGCGCCGTGAGTGGCATCTCCACGCCGTCGACGGCTACTGGTACCCCGGTGCGGAAGTCGATCTCGACGATCTCGCTGTCGGTGGTGGCGCGCCGGGCGCTCCACCGGTACATGTGCTCAGGCACCGCGTGGTCTTCCGGGTCGTCCAGGATGCCCGACTCGAACTCGCGGCACCACAGGTTGGAGTCGCCGCTGACGATGCGCTGACTCATCTGGTCCAGGCCGACCTCCTTGAGCGCCTGGATCTTCTCGTCGCGGTCCACCGGGTCGAGGTCGTAGGGGCTGCCGTAGCGCCCGGCGAAAACGAGCAGGCCCAGGGCCCCGTTGAGCCGCCGCAGGGTGTTCTGCGACCGGTTCGCGGTGTGCAGCACCGCCTGCGCGTCAAGGTCGCCCGCGACTTCCACCGCGAGCCTGGCGATGAGGGGGCGGCTGAGCGTCGAACTGACCGGGTGGGTGTCCAGGTAGACCGCCTGCGCGGCGATGGCCGGCCGGACGAACTCCTCGGCGAAGAGCTCCCTGCCGTCGATGACGTGGAGCTGGGCGCCCAGAGCCTCGGCGATGCGCCGCTTGTCCTCGCTTGTCTCGTCTTCCCCCAGGTCGACGCTGACCGCATGGATGCGGCTGAACCCGGCCTCGCGGAGCCGGTGCAGGAGATAGGTGCTGTCCAGGCCGCCGCTGAAGAGTGTGACCAGAGGCAGCGCGGGATCCAGATTGCCGGCGGAGAGTTGCCGGAAGGATCGAATGAGCTGTTCGCGGATCATGATCGCCTTCCCCTCAGCCGTCGGCGCGGGTGAACATCGCGATCAGGACATCGCGATGCCCCTGCGCGCTGCCGATGGGGATGAGCGGTGTGACGCTGTGCAGCATCCGCACGTCGTCGGCGAAGAGGAACTCACCGGGCTCGGTGAGGAGCACCTCGGCCAGCAGTTCGCGGGTGTCGGCCGCGTACACCGCGCTGACGCCACCGTCGATCGACTCGCGGTCGATCAGGAGCGTCAGGACGTAGTCGACGCCGTCGCGGTGCAGCCCTTCAGGCGTCGGCTGCCCCGCCTCGGCATCACGTGCGAGGATGCGGTTCTGGAAGCTCTGCACCTTCCACCGCCTGTTGCCCGTAACCGCCTTCAGGGCGTCAGCGCACCAGTGGAGGATGTCGCTCAGCAGCGCACCGCCTGCCACCTGCTTCTCGAACGGCTCGAAGTGGCGGTCGATGCCACCGTTCAGGTAGTTGATATTCCGGGACTGGGAGTAGGGCACATGAGGCAGGAGCGTCAGGCCCTCGTTCGCGGTGTCGACCAGGAACTCGGAGTACCTTCGAAGCCGGTAGGTGCCGCCGTCGGCCATGTAGGTGTCACGGTGCAGGTTGCCCCAGCTGCCGGCGAACTCCTTCCACTCCGCACCCGCTGTGGTGTCGGGGCCGAGCACCGCGCTGAGCGAGCTGTGTACTAAGCCTCGATCGGGCAGGCTAGCGATGGTTTCCGGATTGGTCCCAGACATGAGCTTCCTCGCTGTCGATGATGGGTTTCAGCGCCAAGGTGCAGCGCAGGCGGATCGAAGCTCGGCAGCACTGGCAAGCCTCCCCCGCAGTCCGGCGAGTACGTGCGCCCGCCCGAACTGACTTTCGATCCCGCCTCGTACCGCCTGCTCCGGTTCCGGACACAGACATGCGAAGACACAAGATCGTTTTCACCGTCGTGATCGTAGGTCCTCAACTCGTATGCCAGTACCGGCAATCCAGCATGTGGACGTTCCCTAAGGCCTACGCCGAACGGCCAAAACCGGATGGATCGCCGCTCCGCACGCCCCTCCGAGTGGTCAAGTGCTAGAGATCACTCCTCGCAAGCGACTTGGGGATCCCCGCGCCCGCAGCGGTAGCCGGCCCGCGGTACTGGTGGGCTCGCGTATTCAACTGTCGCCGGTTCCCCGAGGAACCCAGCCCGCTGGTGACCGGCTGTGATCGCCAGCGGCGTACAACTCCAGGACTCGTTCATCGCCTTCATCGACTACGGCCAGCGACCCTTCGAGTCCGCTGACAGATTCCTTCGGTGAGCGAGAAACTACCCAGCGGCGGCATCGAGCTGTCACCCGACGAGATCGAAGCCTTCTCCGCCAGGTGCTCATCATGCTGGACCCCGAGTGAAAGAGCGTTTTGTCCCAGCGAGGTTGTTTGGTTCGAGGTTCATGTGTCGCGCCAGTTCGGGGTGGAGGGTCTGCTGCAGGTTCGGGTGACAGATGTCACCCGATCATGCATCAGACCCACTCATTGACACTCTGACGCCCGCGCTGGAGATGCAACGCGAGGAAGTGCTCCGCGCACGTCGTGGTCACGAGCGTCTGGTCGCACCGGGCACAGGCGCCAAAGCCAAGCTCACCTCAGCCGACCGGATCCTCGCTACCGTGCTCCACCTGCGCAAACTCGCCACCATGGACCTCTTGGGTCAACTCTTTGGCGTCTCCGCCGTGACCACCTGCCGAGCGAGTCAGGAAGTCCGCCCACTCCTCGAAGCACACGGCCACCACATCGGCGCCTCCACCGCCCGCTTCCGCACCCCCGCCGACATCACGACGTTCCTCGCTTCCGACGCGATCCAAAGCAAGATCAAGAAGGCAAGTTAATGATCTGCACGCCCTTAGGGCCCGTAAAGAATCAACACGGTGGTTTCGTCTCTGTCGTGAGGGCGATGCCGTGTGCGGTTGCGTAGACGTGGAGGCCGGCGAGGGTGGTCAGGTGTGTCGCCGCGGGACCGGGGGTGTGTCCGTGCTGGTCCATGAGCTGTCTGATCTCGCCGGTGGCCTCGCGGATGGTGTCCTT
>NZ_JBSGDB010000412.1:0-7850 GCF_053602155.1 Streptomyces sp. NPDC004561 | reverse complement strand
GGGGCCTCTGGGCCGTCCGTGCGGATGGTCCCCGGACGCCGGTCAGCGGCGGCGACACCGCGGGGATCCGGGCCGTCGGTGTACTGGCGGGGCCCGACGGCCGGCAGGCGGTTGCCGCCGTGGTGGAACGGAGCTCGACGATCCACTTCTGGGACCCCTCGGTCCACGCGGCCGACGCGGCGCTCGGCGCCTCTCCGCTGGGCCGGATCGTCGGCATGCGCAGACACGTCACCGGCGACGGAACGGAGACCCTGGCGCTGTTCCGGCAGGTCCGCACGGCCGGGCGCACCGGGACGGCGGTACGGATCCTCGGGGCGGACGACGGCCGGGACCTCACGGCGCGGACGGACCAGGAGCCGCTCGCGCGGGAGCGCCCGGCATGGGACGGCACCGACGCGCAGTGGCCCACGGCCGTGGACCGCGCGCACCGGGGCGACGTCCTCGGCTGCGTGCCGCTGCGGGGCGAGCCGTTCCAGGACGCGCGGGCCAGCGTGGACCACGAGGGCGACGTCATGGTGTGGCGCGCCGGGGCGGACGGCTCCTGGCGGTCCACCCACCGGATACGGCTCGGTTCGACGGGGCTGGGCCTGACGGCACTGTCCGGGGGACGGCTCGCGGTGGCGCTCAGGGACGGCGTCGTCGTACTGGCCGTCGCGGCCGGGGCGTTCGACAGCAGGGACGAGGAGACGGGGGACGAGGATGTCTGAACCGTGGCCGGAGCTGGACGTGGATCTGCAGATCAGGGATCTGTTCACCGGCTCGCGCGCCGTGTACACGCCCCAGAGCGGCACCTACCGGCTCGACGGCGATGTGGAGCACGTGATCGAAGGCTGGTTGACGCGTTTCGTCCTGAAGCCTCCGCAGGGCGTGGAGCATCCCCGCGAGGTGTCGCTCTTCCACGGTCTGGACGACCTGGCGGGCGAGCTGTGGGAACACGAGGTGCGCAATCTGCTCCGGCTGAGGATGCTGGGGCATCCCGCGCTGCCGGAGATCGTGGACGGACGCTTCGACAAGACGAACCGCGTGGCGTTCATCATGACCCGCAAGGTCGGGAGCCCACTGGCCGAGGAGGACTGGAGCGACGTCCGGGACTGGGTCACCAGCCACCCGGTCGTCGCGTTCGAGCAGTTCAGCCTGCTGGTCGACGCCCTCAGCCAGCTGCACGGCACGCGCATCGTGCACCGCAACCTGACCCTGGGGGCCATCCGGCTGGCCAAGGAGCACAGGCAGCCGGGCCGGGCGGCCCTGGCCCTGACCCGGTTCGAACTCAGTGCCCTGGTGAAGAACCTGCTGCACAACGTCAGGGGCCCGGACGACGTCCATGCCCAGGCCGTGCGCGACCTGTTCCTCACCGAGCCCGCCGGCGTCCCGATGGCCCGTCATCTGACCTACCTGGCGCCCGAGACCCACCCGTCGGTCTTCAGCGAGTTGCGGGTCCGCCGGCTGGACCACGGCAGCACCGACGTCTTCGGCCTGGGCGTGCTCGGCTGGGAGCTGTTCCTCGGCGCCGTCACCGATCTGCTGCCCGCCGAGTGCCAGGCGGTGGAGCAGGCCCCTTTCGCGCGGCGCCCCGAGTCCCTGGCCGCGCTGCACGCCGCCATGCGCCGCAGGCTGGGTACGGCCACGGACGTGCCGCGCCGGCTGCGGGACGTGCTCGTCGACATGCTCGACCCGTCCCCCAGCGGCCGTATCTCCTCCTTCGACGCGGCGGCCGCGCTGCAGCGCCACTGGACGGAGATCTCGCTGAGCCTCGGCCCGGAGCAGCGCACGGAACGGCCCCGGCTGCTGGCCTTCATGCCCGAGCAGTCCGTCCAGACCGTGTACGAGATCCGGGGCTGGACCGATCACCGCCCCGACACACCGGAGGGCTGCCAGGAACTCGAGACCTTCCTCTGGGACGAACTGCGCCAGGCCCAGCTCGTCCACAGCCCCAGCGGCGCCCTCGGATTCGTCCACGGAGACTCCCCGCAGTCCCTGGCCGAGGCCAAATGGGTCCTGATCGGCTCCCAGGCCGTATGGTTCTGCGCCTTCCACTACGACGAGGCGATCTCGGGCCGGCGCAAACAGATCCACCCCGACACGCTGGTGATCAAGTACCTGCTGGACAAGCGGTACGCGGACGATCTGCTGGCGGCCTGGCCGCGTCGGAGCATCGGCAGGTTCGAACTCGTACCCTTCCGGATCGGCCAGTCCCTGGCCACGGAACGCGTGGGCCGCCCGTCCTGGGAGGACCTCACCGAGGCGGTCGTCACCGACCGGGCGGTGGAACACCAGGAGTCCCAGAAGCTGCTCCAGTCCTACCGCTTCATGCTCGAGTACCAGGGCGTCGCCCTCAGAGCGCGCCAGTACCCCTACGTCCGCGTGAGCGGCGACGACTCCGGTGCGGTCGTCCTCAAGCACGACCACGACCGCGACCGTCGCTGGCTGCACGGTGACCCGCTGCTCACGTCGTACGCACAGCCCCGGCGCCGTCCCGCGCTCGGCGACTTCGCCCGCCAGCTGCTCGCCGAGCGCGAATGGGCGCAGATCACCCTGGTCGAGGACCGCACCACCAAGGACGGCAATCCCGCGGACCCCCACTTCGGCTCCGCCACCGCGATGACGGCGCGCCTGGACGTGCGGCTGGACGCGGACTCGATCCGGATCATCCCGCCGAAGGGCCGCCAACTGCCCGAACGGGGCTGGCTGCGGCCCGACGAGGACCGGGGCACCGAGATCCAGCTGCGCCGGGAGGCCCGGGGCCTGGACTCGCTCGCGCACAAGCCGGGCCTGGTGCGCATCCTGGACACTCCCTCGTCCATCGAGCTGCGCAGCAGCGGCGGCACCTCACGGGACCAGCGCAGGCTGCGGGGCAAGGGGGAGGCGATCATCTCCAACATGCTCCGGTTCCACCCCTTCTACGCCCTCCAGGGCCCCCCGGGCACCGGCAAGAGCACCGTCGTCTCCAAGGCCCTGCGGGACTTCCTGGAGAAGGAGCACGGGGCCCGGGTCCTGGTCAGCGCGCAGTCGAACGACGCACTCGACCAGCTGGCCGAGAAGGTCGTCAAGGAGCTGGGGCCGAGGATCGACGACCGCTCCGTCCTCGCCCTGCGCGAACTGTCCCGGAGCCGGGAGACGGAGGAACTGCGCGAGTCCGTCAGGAAGTTCACCGCCGACCGCATCGTCGACGATCTCGTGGAGCACATCGGCCGCCGGGTGAAGAAGGGCTGCGAGGGAGCGCGGAGCGAGGCCGAGAGGCGGCTGATGGAGCGCTGGGCCCTGCTCGCGCGCGACAACTCGCTGGAACTCAACGAGCGCGTCAAGTCCGGGGCCGACATCGTGTTCGCCACCTGCTCCATCGCGGGCATGCTCTCCGACGAGGTCCGCGACCCGAGCGACGTGTTCGACTGGGTGATCATCGAGGAGGCGGCCAAGGCCTGGCCGACCGAGGTCGTCATGCCGCTGGTCCGCGGAGTGCGCTGGACCCTGGTCGGCGACTACCAGCAGCTCGGTCCGCACCGGGCGCAGGACGTGCAGAACTTCCTCGAGGGGCTCGCGTCCTTCGAGCACGACCGGATCAAGGCCCACTACGCCAACCAGGACACCTACCTGGACCATCTGCACATGTTCCGGCGCTTCTTCGAGGGGCACGACCCGCAGGAGAGCGCCTCGCCGGGGCGGCCGGTCGATGTCCTGGACACCCAGTTCCGCATGCACCCGGACATCGCGAAGCCGTTCTCGAAGGCCTTCTACCCGGCCGACTCCCCGGTCGGCACCTTCCTGAAGCCGGACCCGTTCATCGAGCAGATCCACGGCCGCACGGAACCGCCGTACCTGGCGGACGCCCCGCTCGTGTGGCTCGACACCTCCCGGCACGACAGCTGCCGGGACGAGCCCTACTGGGGGAACGAGGGCGAGGCGAAGCTGATCGACGACCTCGTGGCGCGGCTCGGGCTGGCGCACCGCGCGGACCCCGCCGAACTCGTCGTCATCACCCCCTACCGCAAACAGCTGGGGATCCTGGAGGCCAAGGGACTCAAGGGCAGGGCGCACACCGTCCACTCCTTCCAGGGCGGCGAGGCCAAGACGGTGATCGTCTCGCTGGTCCGCAGCGCCGAACGCGGGCAGGGCGTCCGGGAGAACATCGGCCACACCGCACAGCCCGAGGTGATCAACGTGATGCTGTCCCGGGCCCGGCAACTGCTGGTGGTCGTGGGCGACCTGGCCCACTTCGAGCAGTACGGCGGACCGGACTGGGAGACGGTCATCCAGGTGTTCCGGGACACGGGAGTGATCGTGGACGCGGCGACCGAGGAGATCGTCGGCGGACGGAACGCGGCCCTTCCCCCGCCCAGGGAGGCCGGGGACGAGGTACCCGCGCAGGCCGCCGTGGAGGACGCCCGGTGAACGAGACGACCCTGGTGTCCCTGCCCTGCCGCGTCATCACGCTGCGCGTGGAACTCGGCTCCGAGGCCGGCGCCTCCACCCTGGAGGAACTCGTGCTGGCGGCGGTGGCCGGCGGCCGCAAGTCCGTGGACGCACTGGGCGACCTCTTCTCCCTGCCCCGCCGTCTGATGCTGGACGTGGTGCACGACCTGTGGAGCAGGGGCTTCCTGGCGGTCGACTTCGCCTCGAACACCCTGGAGGGGACCCCGGCGGCGGAGGCGGTGCTCGGCGAGGGGGACGGCACCCAGGCGGTCGCCACCCGGGTCGAGCCGCGCAAGTTCCTGTTCGACCCGGTGACCGAGACCGTCCTGCCGTACGACGACGGCCGCCGCAGGGTGCCGCTGGGCGCCCTGGAGATGCCGATGTCCCGGGGCGCCTCGGAGGACGACCTGCCGCAGACGGAACTCCTGCGCGCCGTCCGCCAGACGGTGGCCTCGGACCGCCGGTCCGGCTTTCGCCGCAGGGTCCTGAACGTGTCCTTCACCAATCCCGTGCTCAGCCCCCCGGAGGCGGTGCGCTGGATCACGGTGGAAGTGGTGGTGAAGAAGGACCCCGGCAGCGGACAGGTCGCCGCCGTCCCCGTCGAGGTGCCCCGGGGCTGGGGCCGGCGGGGCGCCCAGCTCTTCCAGGCGCACATCGCGCATCTGCTGCGCACCCGGCCCGACAGCAAGTTCGTGCAGCAGCTGGTGAACCGCCAGGTGCCCGAGGTGGTGCGGGCCGACACCCTCAAGGAGCTGATCCGGGACCTGGAGGGACTCGCGGAGGGACTGACCGCCCCGCAGCTCCCGGACCTGCCGGGCCGCCACCACGCGCTGCTGTCCAAGGCGATGCTGGTGCGGGACCAGATCTCCGAGGCCCGGCGGGCCCGTTGCCTGGCCCAGCGGGTGGCTCCCGGCGCGGGTGTCGGCTACGTGGTGGCGGACCTCATCGACAAGGCCGTCCACCAACTGGTGCTGGCGGCGCCGAACATCAGCTACGACTGCCTCAACCCGGTGCTCCCGGCCCTCGAGGAGGCCGTGAAGAGGGATGTCACCCTCGTCGTGCTGTGGGGCGAACACTCCACGGCGAAGCTGGAGCCCAGGGTCGAGACGGCGCTGCTCGACCTGAAGGGACGCCACGAGGGCAAGGTGCTCCTGGAGAAGCGGAGCACCTCCAGCGCGGCATCGCTGGTCATCTGCGACAACCGTGCGGCCTTCGTGGGGTCCCGCAGTTTCCTGTCGGCCGACACCGGCGCCGGTGTGCTCGTGGAGCCGCCCGGGAACACCGAGGCGCCCCCGCTGTGCGTGGCCGACCTGCTGAGCTGGGTGCGCCGCGTCTACCCGTACTGGGAGACGGCACGGAGCATCGCCATCGCCCCCGACGACTTCGGCCGTGCCGGGCGCGAGACCCCGGCCGATCCCGGGCGGTGGTGGCAGTGGGAGCCACCGAAACTGCCGGACGACTGGGACCAGGACCGCGTGGGATTCCAGGTCGCCTGGGGAGCCGACTGGGGACGGGTGCTGCGAGAGCTGGTGGCGGCCGTGAACGAGGTGCACCGCGGCTCCGACTCGGTGGTGCGTGCCGTATGGGACGGCGCCTACACCGAGCTGGTGCGCCGGTCGGTCGAGGGCGCCTTCGAGCGGCTGGCGGTGACGGACGACCGGGCCGAGCACGAGGCCTGCGACGAGACGCTGGCCCTGCGGCTCAGGCGGCTGCGGGACGGCGGCGGGACGGTGCATCTGCAGCATCCGTCGCTGTCGGGCGGCCGGCGCACCACCGCGGCCTACGAGGCGCTGCTCAGGAGCCTGAAGGCGGAGGGCACCCTGCGCACCAGCAAGGCCAAGGCACGGGCGGTGCTCAGCGACCACGAGGTGGTGGTGGGCAGCTACCACCCGGTGGGCCACGGGACCGCGCATCCCGCCCAGGGGACGGTGGCCCAGGTCGGCCTGCACGTCCTCGGGACCGGGTTCACCGCCGACTTCGCCCGCGAGCTGGGCATCCCCGAGTGGTTCCAGACCGCGGGCGACGCCGGCGGCCCCGACTACCACCCCACGACGAGCGTGCTGGCCTCGCTGCCGGTGGACGACGACCCATGGACGGAACTCGCCCGCCGCGAGGAGGCGAAACAGGTCCCGGACAAACTGCGCTGGAGGTCGGCCGCCCTCCTGCTGAACACCGAGGACGGCGGCGACGAACGGGACAGGTGGGGGACCTGGCTCCTCCACGACGCCTGGCGGCGGGGCGCGTTCATGGAGGCGTACCTCCTCACCCCGCTGCTCGGCGGCCGGCCGGGAGCCCTGTCCGTGGAGCTGGCGGCGGTGGCGCTGCCGCTGGAGCACGGCCCGCTCGGCCCACAGCTCTTCTTCAGCACCCTGGCACTGGACGAGGCCGGGCCGCCGGAACGGACCGTCGCACTGGCGGGAGCCATCGCGGAGATGCTGCTCCACGGGGGCAGCACGGGGGCCGAGGCCTGCCGGTGGCTGACGGAGGACGGCCCCGCCGAGGGACTGCCGGCGGCCTGGCTGGGCCTCGGCGGCGCGGCCCTCACCTGCTTCCAGGCGGCGCAGGCCCCGCTGCCGTTGCAGGACGTCAACGAATGGGCGGCGAGCCAGGAGCGGTCGATGCGCACCGACGAACGCTGGGACCGGCTAGCCGCCGAGGTGGACGACTTCGAGCAGGCCAAGAACCACTTCAGCTTCCTCGACGGCCAGAAGGTCCACCGCGCGCTGTTCCACCAGGACGGGATGCTCGCCGTGGTGCGCGAGGTGGCACTTCACAGCGTGCCGGCCGACCGCTGGGCGCAGACGGTCTCGGGGCTGCCCCAGGGGGAGAACGAGATCCGCAACCACATCGACCGGATGTCCGCGGACCTCGGCCTGCGGAAGATCGAGTGGAGCAACCACTTCGCCTACGCGCGCAGGGTCGCCGAGTTCATCGCCGAGGCCAGGTCCCTGGTCGCCCGGTCCGAGGACCGGCAGCAGGGGCCGGCCGCGCCCCGGCTGACCTCCCCCCAGCGGCAGTTCGCGCTGCATCTGGACCGGCACTGGCACCACCTCCTCAAGGAGGCGGACGAACTGGGCGAGCCGGCCTGCCATCCGGCCAAGGCGCTGCTGGAAGCGCTGTCCGCGCTGCCCAAGGCCGGGAAGGAGAACGCGTGAAAGCGCCGAGTCACGAGAGCCAGGTGAGAAACCACCTGGAGGGCGCCCGGGCACTGCTCGGAACCTGGCCGGGCCGGTTCCGGTACCCCGAGGTACTGGCTCTCCTGGTGCGTCAGCGGAACGCGTACGTACCGGAGGACGCCGTCGTGCTGGCGCGGGCGGTCCTCGCCCGGCTGGGCGGACGGCCCGTGGGCGTCGTGTGCGAGGAACTGCTGGAGCGGGGCGAGTTCGACGCCGCCGAGTATCTGCTCGCCGGCTGCGCGGACCTCCGGCGGCACGACGCCGAAC